>JAPPGV010000099.1 GCA_028821235.1 bacterium | reverse complement strand
ACGGGACGCCGATGGCCGCCAGAGCACCCGGTTGTTTCGCAGACAGACCACTAGCGCCCTGACGAGCCGAACCCGTCCGCTCCCCGCTCGGTCTCATCCAATCGATCAACGATTCGTGGCACCGGGAGCACGATCGGCACGATCACCAACTGGGCGATCCGGTCACCGCGGGCGATGCTGCATCGCTCCCGACCGTGATTGATCAGCACCACACGGATCTCCCCGCGATAGCCGGCATCGATGAGGCCAGGGGCATTGGCGAGACCAACCCCGTACCTGCGGGCCAGCCCGCTCCGGGGAAGCACCAACCCGGCGTGTCCGTCCGGTATCGCCACGGCCACTCCGGTGTCGACCGTGGCGTACTCTCCCGGTTCCAGCCGAACGGGGAAGCGAGCGTACAGATCAAGCCCTGCATCGGACGGATGGGCGCGGTTGGGCGAGGGTAGTTCCGAATCGAGCTTGAGAACGTTAAGATGCACGCCTCACCAATCCCCAGACAAGATGCAATCGGGGCTCTTGAAGCCGGGCGGAGTACGGCACTAGGAGCACACCGCCCCCATGGTTACCTTAAGACCCGAGCATCCGATCATTTCCACCCGGCCTGCGGCCAAGACCGGTGCTTTCACCGGTGCCCGTTCGGCCTCCGACTCTCGTGCTAATCGCGGCAAGCACCTGGCCGGCCGCAGCTGGAGTCCTTACCAGCCCTCCCATATGGATGTAGAGCGTAGCGGTCTGGTCCGGTTCCTTCCCTCATGGACACATCGCTCTGTGTGGGCCGTTCCCATGGCTGGCCCCCACGCGGCCCAGGAGGGTCCGGACGATTTCCGGGCCTTGGAACCAACGGGCCGGTCGAGCACCCGGCCAGCACGGGAAGCCCGAGTCGAACCCGGCGCCTCGGCCCGGCGGAGACAGGTGACAGCCGGACGGGCGCGATCCCTGGTAGCCCGACGTCCGCCCGCCGTGGCCTCCCCCGCCGTTTCGGAGATCCCCGAGACGCATCTCCTCCCGGCCGCCCCTTCCTCGGAAGGCTCGCCGCTCGCATCCCTGCTCGGATTCGGTGAGGTCGAGACCTCCTTCGACAACCGGCAAACGGAGCGGACGGAGTCCTTCGAGCCGACTGCGCCCGATGACGAGTACTGGAACCAGCTCCCCTCCCTCAGTTCCGTCACCGCGGAGATGAGCGGTCCCCACAACATGGGCGATGCCGTGAAGGCCATGTGGGACGCGACATCCGAATGGGACATGGAGAACAAGCTGCTATCGGATGATCTGCCCGGGGTGGGCAGCAAGGACCGTCGCGGCCTCTGGCGGATGCTGGTCATCGGAGCCGGGCTGGCCATCATGGTCACGCTCATCGGCGCCTCGTACAGGACGCTGACCGACATGCCGGTTCAGGCCGCCGCCGCCCGTGAGACCCAGTACACGCGATCGGCCCAGGAGCTGTTCGACACGCTCGGACCGGTCGCCAACTCGATATACGCCGACGGCCTGTCGAGCGACGCCGGCCTGTCGACCCTGACCAGCCACCTCAGCGATCTCGACATCGCCGCCCGACGCTCGGCTTCGCTGGCCGCGGAACCATTGCCCAGCACGCCGATTCTCGGCAGGACAGCGGACATCAACGCGCTGGCGGGGCCGCGAGACCTGCTGGCTTCGGGCTCGGCGCAAGCCCTCAGCATCGGTAAGCAGATCGGCGATGCCATGGCCTACTCGCTGACGATGTCCCTCGCCTTCAACCTCCCCGAGCTACCGGAACAGGCGCCGCCCGGCCAGGTCGACGAGATCGCTCTCCAACTCAGCACGTCGATCGCCGAGACCAGCCTCTTGCTCGCCAGGCTTCCGGACGATCCCGTCTTCGAAGGCTTCCGCCAGAGGGCCTCGGAGACGGTTGCCTCGGTCGAGCAGATCCAGGCCGAATACATATCGGCCCTGAGGACCGGCGACGCCACCCGAGCCGCCGATGTCAGCAACCGGCTGGGCGGAGCGATCTCGGGCCTCCGCGAAGAACTCCACGCCCCCATCGGAGAGGTCAAGACCTGGGCCGTGAGCCGGCTCGATGAGGTGGCGGCCATCGTCATGCAACTGTAGGAGGGTGGCCTGATCGGGGCCACTGCTCACAAATGGCGTTCCCGCTAGCCGCATGGCCGGCAGAGGAGCGCGGACGGGAGACCTGTCCGGCTCCCATCCCGGGCCGATGTGTCAGGACCCGCTGCCGTGCCGGCTCACCAAGCCTGCGATCCTGGTGACGAGGCGTTCCAGGAACAGGTCTGCTCGGCCGTCCAGGGCGACCGCCGCGTTCGGCTCGCGGCCCCATGCCCTCCTGAAGTCCGCGACCGTCTCGCCCGTCGTCAACTCTCCGCTCGTCTCCACCTCGACGGTGGTGTCCACGGTGTTCACGAGGGAGGGATCCAGGGCGGCCGCCACGGCGAAGGGATCGTGCACGAAGGCCCCGTAGAACCCGTCGTAGCGGTCATGGAACTCCATGTAGAACCTGAGGGCATCAGCGATGAAGGACATGAGCGGATTGGCCTCGGAGACCAGCGGCCGCAGCGAGTCCATCTCAGTACCCGCGAGTTCGGCCATCCGAGCCAAATGATGCGGCAGGAGGCGTGCTTGCTCGGTGACGTCGAGCGGCATCACGAGCGGCAGGCTAGGAGTACCCCTCCCGGCGGCGGCGAACACCTCCTTGGCCGCTTCCGGGTCGACGTGCATGTTCCATTCGGTACGAGGAGCGGTGTTCCCCGCGACCGTGAAGCAACCCCCCATGATCACCAACCGCCGGAGCAGGGATAGCAGACGAGGTTCGCGGCGCAGCGCAGCCGCCACATTCGTCAGCGGTCCGAGCGCCACGAGAGTGATCTCCCCCGGTTCCGCACGGGCGCTGTCGACTATCAGGTCGATCCCGGACCTTCCACTGATCCGATCCGGCGCCGCCGCGAGCGTCGCGTACCCGGTCCCGGTGGGTCCGTGGGTCTCCGGGGTCATGACTAGCGGGCGCTTGATCGGCCCGGCGCGTCCGGGCGCCACCTCGACCTCGGGATGTCCTGCCAGGTCCAGGACAGCCGCCGTGTTGGCTATGACCTCGTCGAGGGAGACGTTGCCGGCCGCGCAGCTGGCACCCACCAGGCGAGCTTCGGTGGAGGCGGCCGCGTAGAGAAGGGCGAGCGCGTCGTCGATGCCGGTGTCCACATCCAGCAGGATCGGAATCGTCATCGGTGCCCCTTTCGGCCGCCGGTCAAGATCATGGCGAACGTGATAGCGGCGGGAAGAGCACCGAAGGCGGTGACCGAGAGCCTGGCCGCGTCAGCGCCGATCGCGTCGACCAGCAGGCCGGTGATCGCCGATCCGGCGGCGATGCCGATACCCGCCGCGGCGGCGATCCACGAGAGTGCCTCGGTTCTTCGCTCAGGAGGGATGGTGGCGACAGCCGACGAGTTGGCCTGGATCAAGGTCGGTGATGTTCCCAAGCCTGCGATCATCGCCGTGACGGTGAACCACACGATGCCGTCGCCGAAGCCGTAAGGGAGCAGTACCAGCAGAAGCCAGAAAGTCGCCCTCCGTTGCTGGGACACCAGGTCTCCGGGGCCGATGCGGCCTACCACCAGCGCCGCCACGAGGCTGGCCCCGGCATTGAGGGGGAAGATCACCGCCGACCATGCGGGGTGTCCGAGCTCGGCGGTGTAGGCGACGATCGTGATGGCGACCCCGCCGAGGACCATCCCGAGACCGCCCACGGAACCGAGTACGGCGAGATGGGTCGCCTTCATCCATGTCGCGGCGCGGCGCCGAATCACCCGGCCGGAACGCGGTTCTCCGGGTAGCGATGTCACCCCGAGCGTCCCTGCGACCGCCAGCACCGTAGCGGCCACCAAGGAGGCCGAGGCCGTGAACCATGCGGCCATGGCCGATACCGCCGTGGGACCGACGATGAAGTTGATCTCGTCGTTTACCGACTCCAACGCCTGCCACCGCGGCATGTCCCGTGCCTCGGTCATTTGGGTCCAGCGGACCCGGGTGAGTGCGCCTATGTTGGGCGCCGTCAAGCCCGCCGCGACGGATAGCAAGACGATTACCCCTGGTGTCGCCGCCACCCTGATCGCCATCAACAAGCCCACCGCGCAACCGACGAAGGCGACCAGCAGGGACCGCGCCGCGAGACGTTGGCCGTAGCGGTCCACGAGCCGGCCACCAATGGGCTTCGCCACCGCGCCCGCCAGGCTGAAGCCCGCCGAGGCCGAGCCCGCTACCCCGTAGGATCCGGTGATCGCCTCCACTGCGAATACCAGGCCGACCGGGAACATGGAGTTGGGAAACCGACCGGCCAATCCGAACCACAGCAGGGGTCGCGCCCCCGGTATGCGCATGAGCGCGCGATAGCCGCCGGGGCCGGTTCGGCGGAGCAGCCAGGTCAGTACATCACCGTCCTGGTGAGGTGGTGCGGCCGGAACGTCGCGTGGTACTTCGACCACAGCCGGAAGTCGACCTGGGGAATCACTACCTGCAGGTCAGGAGGTCTCAGAGCGTTGATAGCGTCCGTCAGCAGGGCAGTGGCGTACAGGGTATGGGCCCGGATCTCGATTTCCTCATCGCTGTCACGTTCGATCATGTCGCCGTCAGAGATACGGGTTGACAACTCCGGGGTGTACTCGAAGATCCCCATCACCTCCAAGGCCACCGGAACGATGTAGTCGGCGAAGGCGGTCATCATCGGCAGATCCTTGAGGCTCCACTCGCCGGAGGTGTGGAGAGCCATGTGAAGGGTCCATAGACCCAGCTGGGCGAGCTTGTGGATGTGCACGTCCGCGCCGTGATAGGTGCTCGTGTCATCGAACCGGGGAAACTCGGCTATGAGCCGTTCCATGAGCCCGTCACCGTCCGCATACATCGCCGGCGCGCAGGTGCGGACGAAACGGTGGAACCGGCCCTCGTACCGATCCACCAGTACCGCGCCTGCCTCGTTGAGGATCTCGGCGCGCTCGTCGAGCATCGGCATCTCGACATTGCCGCGGAAGATGTCGTCGAGGTCGGAGCGTGTAACCGAAGCCAGATACTCGCCGTCGAGCAGCGGGACCCCGTTCGAGAGGGCCTGATGGAGACAGGCGAACATTCCCAAGCTGTCCGACCAGGTCTGGCCCTTGTAATCCGCCTCGAACTTGCGTCCGGTGTCGAAGTCGGTGAAGGCAAAGTTCAGGATGCCCACGAGCATGGTGACATCGATGATGTCGTCCGGATTCGAGCCCACGTCGAACTCGCCCGCCGCCCCACCGCGAGGGAAGGCGAACTCCTCGTAGGCCATCCAGCCGGCCACCCGTTCCACCGCGTCCCGTGAGGTCCGGACATGTCGGGAGCGTTCAACGACGCCCAGCACCGATCGCAGAACCGGGCCATCCCAATATGTAGCGTTCACCATTTGCTCCTCTCAGCCGGATCAGTGGTCTGTCTGCGGAACGGCGGTGTGGTATGGCGTCGGCAGCGGTGTTCCTCGCAAGGCCCGCTGACGAAGGCGTGCCCGCAGCGGCACGTCAAGGAAGCGGAACGCAGTGACGGGACGCCGATGACCGCCAGACCACGCCAAGTCGTTTCGCAGACAGACCACTGCTAGTTGGCCTCGCTGCGCCGGTAGGGAACACCGATTCCCTGCGGCGGGCGGATCCTCTGGTGCGCCAGGGACAGCACGAGCAAAGTGGTCAGGTGCGGGGCGAAGCCGACGAACTCCGACGGAACGACCCCGAAACCGAGGAACCACCAGCCCAGACCCACCGCGGCGATCGCATACGCGAAGGTTGCGCCTCGATTGCGGGCGCGAACGGCGCGGACCGTCAGGAAGGCGAACACGACCGCCCCGACGATCAGCAGGGCCGTCATCGTGGTCTCCTGGCGGGTCCGGAGCGCGTCGGTGAACCCGAAGAGAAGTGCTCCGATGGTGAGGCGACCCGGCATCCAGTTCCCGAAGATCACCGTGGCCAGACCGATGAACCCGCGTCCTGCCACCTGTCCTTCGCGGTAGATCGAGGAGGCCACCGTTACCAGGAAGGCCCCGCCGAGGCCTGCCAGGGCGCCCGACACCGTGAGCGCCGCGTAGCGCATCCGGTTCGGGTTCACTCCGAGAGAATCCGCTGCCGCCGGGTTCTCGCCACAGGCCCGCAGCCGGAGCCCGAAGCTGGTCCGGAAGAGGACCCACCACGACAGGAACACCAGTGCGGCCGCCAGGATGGTCAGGAGCGACACGCCGGTGGTCACGCCGATCACTATCTCGGCGATGTCCGAGATCACCGGGGTCTCCAGCGTCGCGATCGGATCCAGCACTTCGGCGAGACCGGGGACCGACACGTTTGCGATCTGGCCTACGTGCGGCGACTGGCTGATCCCTCCTCCCACCTGGCCTTCGAAGAAGATCGACGACAGGAACCGGCCCAAGCCCAGGGCGGCGACGTTGATGGCAATGCCCGAAACGGCTTGGTCCACGCCGAACGAGACCGTCATCAGGGCGTGGAAAGCACCGAACACCGCTCCACCCGCCACCGCAGCCAGCACCCCCACCCAGGGACTCCACTGGAAACCCGCCCACGCGCCCATCCAGGTACCGATGATCATCATGCCCTCGAGCCCGATGTTGATGACGCCGCAGCGCTCCGCCCACAACCCGCCGAGCCCGGCCAGCACGATCGGAACCGCGAACCGGAGCGAGGCGCTCACGGCGCCGCGGGACAGGAGGTCCGGGGTGTTCGCGATGTCCGCTACCGCCGACAGCAGCAGGAGGGCCAGCAGCACCCGCATCCACCATCGCCGCCAGACCGAGCGCGAAGTCCTTGGCTCGCTGACGGTGTTCACGCCGTTGCTCCGCTCTCGATGCCTACGTGTTCGCTCCGACCTACCAGCTTCTGTTGCCGGCGCACGTTGACGCGCCGGACGACCTCATAGGCCACCACCACGCTCAACACGATCGTGGCCTGCATGATGGTCACTATCTCGCGTGACACGCCGAGCAGGTCGAGAATCTGGGAGGATCGTTCCAGCCATGCCCAGAGGAGGGCGCCGAACGCAACCCCTAAGGGATGGTTACGGCCGAGAATCGCGATGGCGAGGCCGGTGAATCCGAAGCCTGCCGGGAAGTCGAGGCCGTACTGGTGAGACGACCCCAGGAGTTGGGGTATCCCCACCAGACCGGCCATCGCTCCGGACATGACCATCGTCACGAAGATCATGCGCTTGGAGTTGACGCCGCTGACCGCGGCAGCCCGGAGCGAGAGGCCGCTGGCGCGCAGTTCGAAGCCGAAGCGGGTCCGGTTGAGGAGGATCCAGAAGCCGATACCGAGAGCCGCCGCGACGAGCGTAAAGCCGAACACCTCCTTGCCCGCGACCTCGAAACCGGGGAACCATCCGGAGGACGGAATCGGTGTGGTCCGGATGTTGTTGCTGCCGGCCGCCCGCTCGGCCAGCCTCCCCGGAGCGAGGAGGTAGGCGATGATCCCGGTGGCCACGGCATTGAGCATGATGGTGCTGATGACCTCCGAGACCCCGCGCGTCACCTTGATGTAACCGGCGAGGGCCGCCCATCCGGCCCCGACCGCCATGGCGACCACGATGATGAGCGTGACGTGGAGTACCGGCGGGAGCGACACCGACGCGCCGACCACCGCGGCGAAGAACACCGCAAGCCGGTACTGCCCGTCGATGCCGATGTTGAAGAGCAGCATTCGAAACCCGATCGCACCGGCGATTCCCGCCAGGTAGAACGTGGTGGCCTTGTTGACCACGGCCACCAGGCTGGCAGGGGTGGTGCCGAAGGCCACGACTTCGCCGAGAACGCTTCCTGCGTCTGCGCCCGTGAAGTGGAGGATGGCGGCGGCCAGCAGTGCCGCGAAGAAGATGGCGACCACCGGCGCGATCAGCTGGAGCAGGACACGCTCGATACGGGTCTCCATCACGCGGCATCGGCTCCCGTCATGGCCGCACCCAGGTCCTCCGGACCGATAGCCGCGGGATCGAACTCGCCCACGAACCGGCCCCGCAGGATCACAAGGATCCGATCCGAGATCCCGATCAGTTCCTCCAGGTCCGCGGACACGAGAAGGACGGCTACTCCCGCCCGCCTCACCGCCGACAACCGCGTCCAGATCGCAGCCTGGGCGCCCACGTCCACGCCGCGGGTCGGATGCGCCGCGATGAGGACACGAGGCTCGCCGGCCATTTCACGGCCGACTATCAGCTTCTGCTGGTTTCCGCCCGACAGCGCCGAGGCCAGCACCTCGATGCTGGGAGTGCGCACGTCCGAGTCGGCCACGATCCGCTCCGTGTCCGCCCGGGCCGCCTTGCGATCGATCCACACCCCCCGGTTGATCGGAGGATGCATCTGATGGCCGAGGATGCGGTTCTCCCACAGGGTTGCATCTAGCAGCAGGGCCTCGCGGTGGCGATCCTGGGGGATGTAGGAGAGCCCCAGCCGGCGCCGGATGCTGGTGGCCGCCTCCGTGACGTCCTCCGTGCCCAACAGCACGCGGCCCCCCACGGGACTGGTCAGCCCGAGAATGGTCTCGATGAGCTCGGACTGGCCGTTACCTTCCACACCGGCGATGCCGACGATCTCTCCGGACCGGACGGTGAGGTCGATGTCCGACAGGCTGGTCTCGTGACCCCTACCGCGGGTGGACACCGACTCGAGCCTGAGCCCGACCTCGGACCGCACCTCGACGGTTCTCGGCTCGGGCGTCGGGAGCTCGCTGCCGACCATGAGCTGTGCCAGCTCCCTGGACGTGATCTCCGCGGGTCGGGTATGGGCCACAGTCCTCGCGTTCCGCATCACCGTGATCTCATCGGCAACCGTCAGCACCTCATCGAGCTTGTGGGAGATGAAGATCACGGTCAGGCCTTCGCCGGTCAGCCTCCGCAGGTTCTTGAGCAACTCGTCCACTTCTTGGGGAACCAGCACCGACGTGGGCTCATCCAGGATCAACACCCGCGCGCCGCGGTAGAGGACCTTGATGATCTCGACCCTTTGCCGGTTCCCGACCGATAGATCGGCCACCAGAGCGTCCGGCTCGATGGGGATCCGGTAGTGATCCCCCAACTCCACAATCCGGGTCCGGGCCGCTTCGAAGTCGATCCGGCCGGCGCGCCCGGTGGGCTCGTCACCGAGGATCACGTTCTCGAGAACGGTCAGGTTGTCTGCCAGCTTGAAGTGCTGGTGCACCATTCCGATCCCCGCCGCGATGGCATCGGCCGGCGACGACATCGGGACGGGTGTGCCCTCGACGAGGATCTCTCCTTCGTCGGGCACAACCATCCCGTACAGAATGTTCATCAGGGTCGATTTGCCCGCCCCGTTCTCGCCGATCACCGCGTGAGCGGTACCGGACTCGACACGAAGGTTCACGTCCCGGTTGGCTACCACCCCCGGGTATCTCTTGGTGATCCCTCGCAGCTCGATGGCCGGGGCGGGCATCGACTCCTAGCCCGTCGTGGCGGGAACCGCTATCTCGCCGGAGATGATCTGCTCCGCGTAGGCGTCGACCTCGCCGACGATGTGGTCGATCAGACCACCCGAGGTCGAGTACCCGACACCGCCCGCCTCGAGATCGAACAGGTTCACCCCTGCTTGGGCGGACCCGTCAACGACCTGGGTGGTGAAGGCATGGGTGGCCACGTTCACGTTCTTGAGCATCGAGGTCATGATGACATCACGTACCTCGGGGGCAGCCGTGTGGTACTGGTCGGCATCCACTCCGATGGCCAGGTATCCGCCTTCGGTCGCGGCTTCGAAGAGTCCGCCGCCGGATCCCCCGGCCGCCGCGTACACGATGTCTGCGCCTGCGTCGAACATCCCCTTCGCGGCTTCCTTGCCCTTGGCCGGATCGTTGAATCCCGAGAAGTCAGGAGGCTGGCTCAGGTAGGTGGACGTGATCTCGATGTCGGGGTTGACGGCCTTCGCCCCGGCGATGTAACCGGCTTCGAACTTCACGATGAGCGGGACGTTCACGCCACCGATGAATCCCACGTGGCCGGTCTCGCTCTCGAGCGCAGCCACCACCCCGACGAGGAAGGAACCTTCCTCCTCGGCGAACACCAGGCCCGCCACGTTGGGGGCTTCGACCGTGCCGTCGTCGACGATGCCGAACCACACGTCGGGGTACTCGGCGGCTACTTCCGCAACCGGTCCCGCGTAGGTGAACCCCACGGCGATGATCGGATTGTGGCCCGAATCCGCCAGCAGCCGGAGCCGATCGGACCGATCCTGGTCGGTGTCCTCCGCCTTGGCGGTCACCTCGGTGAGCTCGAGTCCGAGCTCGGCGGCAGCCTGCTCGGCGCCGTTGTAGGCGAGATCGTTGAATCCGCCGTCACCCCTACCTGCCAGGTCGTACGCAACGGCGACCTTGAAGTCGGGTTCCGGCGCGGCCGTGGTTGTCGGAGCGGCCGTCGTGGTCGGGGCGGCGGTCGTCGTGGTGGGGTCTGCCGACTCCCCGCCACACGCCGTGACCGCGGCCAGTGCGAGTGCCGCTGACAGTACTAGAAGAGTGGTGCGTCGTCTTCGCATTCTCTGTCCTCCTTTTCTCGTTTGTTGTGTTGGTTAGCCACCGGCCCGATCCGCACCCCCGAGGGGGTCGGATGGGTTGCCGGCGCTGGACAGGCCTTCAAAACCTCGCCGCCCTGGGACGGGCGCCCACCGGTGCGCTCCTCGGAGGCCCGCAGGACGCTCTCTCGATGAGGCGGACGTCGAGCACCACCCGCCTGGACTCGCGTGAGGAGTCGTTCCTCATCCTGGACAGGAGCATCCGCATAGCCAGGGCGCCCTGCTCCTCCATCGGGCGGTCGATGACGGTCAAGGGCGGATCGAGGATCTCGGAGAACGGATGGTCATCGAACCCGACCACCGAAAGGTCGTCAGGGATGCGAACACCGATGTCCTTGATGGCTCTCAAAGCGCCGATGGTCATCGTGTTGTTGGCCACGAAGACCGCGGTCGGTGGGTCGGGAAGGGCAAGCAACCGCAGCATCGACTGGTAGCCGCCGTGCTCCTTGAAGCCCCCCGACTGGACGAATCCGGGTGGAAGCTCGATCGAGTGCGCGGCCAGGGCGGCGCGGTATCCCTCGAGGCGGAACCGTCCGGGCGTGGAGTCCACGGTCCCGGCGATGGTCGCTATCTGCTCGTGCCCGTTCGACAGGAGATGCTCGACGGCGGACCGAGCCCCACTGTGATTGTCGATCAGCACGGTGTCGAAGCGACCGGTGGACGGCGCCTCGCGATCGATCAGGACGGTCGGAACTCCGGCATCAGCCAGGCGTTGCGGGCTTGGGTTGTCCTCGCTGGCGGGTGCCAGCAGCATCCCGTCCACCCTGGTCAGCAGGTCCTCGACTACTTCGGCTTCGCGGGTGTCGCTCTCGTCGGTGTTGGCCAGGAAGATGGTGTGTCCTCCCTGGGAGGTAATGCTCTCCGCGCCGCGGACCACCGCCGCGAAGAAGGGGTTGGTGATGTCGGGGACAACCAGGGCGACGGCGCCGGTCTTTCCCGACTTGAGCGACTGCGCAGCCGGGCTGGGCCGGTAGCGGAGTCGGGCAACGGCACGGCTGATGCGTTCCGCCGCCCGCACTCGGTCGCCTCGCAGGTGGCGTGACACGGTCGACACGGAGACGCCCGCCTCCTGGGCTACATCGGCGATGGTCGGGGCTTTCAAGCCTTCCGGCTCCTCTTCATCTCAGACGTCCGGGATGCGGTGCATCTGCGTCGCCTTGTCTGAAAACGGTTTCAGAAATTGTATAGCAAGTAAGATAAGATCGTCAACCGCGATCCGATTCGTTCCGCGGTTGAGGGCAGCCAGACAGCGAGGAGACCTGATGGCCACGAGTTCCAGCCCACCAAAGGTGGTCGTGGTCGGCTCGACGATGATCGACCTGACCGCCTACGCATCGCGGATCCCCAGGTCGGGAGAGACCCTGGTCGGGGAGCGTTTCCAGATGGGCTTCGGAGGCAAGGGGGCCAACCAGGCCGTCATGGCCCGGCTTCTCGACGCCGACGTGGTGATGGTCAACTGTCTGGGCGACGATGCCTACGGGGACATGACGCTGGACAACTTCGCGACCTTCGGGATAGACATCACCCATGTGTACCGGGTCCCGGGGGCCAGCGGTGTGGCCCCGATCTGGGTCGAGCCGGATGGGAGCAACCGGATCATCATCATCCCCGGCGCCAACCACGAACTGACGGCCGATCAGGCGGCTCGATCGGTCCGGGAGACACCGGACGCCGCGGTGGTGGTGGGCCAGCTCGAGATCCCCCAGGAGGTCACCGCGGCCGCCTTC
Organism: bacterium; assembly: GCA_028821235.1. Lineage (NCBI taxonomy): Bacteria > bacterium. The sequence continues at coordinate 5,159 of JAPPGV010000099.1, read as the reverse complement.
GCCGCTGCGAGGGAGGCAGGGGCGATCACCATCCTGAATCCGGCGCCGGCCGCCCCTCTGTCGGACGACATCCTGGAGTTGAGTGACTGGCTGATTCCGAACGAGGTGGAGTTCGAGATGCTGGCGGGAGTGTCTACGGACTCGGACGACGCGCTCACCGGATTCGCGAGGGAAACCGGAAGTCGCCTGCTGGTCACGCTCGGCGACGAGGGGGCGGCCCTGGTGTCACCCGGACTCGACCGGGTCACTCGCCTCCGCCCGCCCCGCGTGGACCCCGTCGACACGACCGGCGCCGGCGACGCCTTCGTGGGAGCCTTCGTGGTGGGGATCGCCTCGGGTCTGGACGAGCGCGATGCGGTCCGGCTCGGCAACGCCTGCGCGGCCGACAGCGTCACCGGCCCGGGAACCCAGTCTTCGTTCCCCCGCCCGGAACAGAACGAGCGGTTCCTGGCCGAGATCCAAGGCTCTCCCGCCGAGGCTTGATCGGGCTTACCCGGCTATAGCGGCCGGCGCATAGCAACCGTCTGCCGGCTTGGTTTCGTGTCTCCCCCCGGAGTAGTCAGGAGCCTGCGCTCCCTGCCCAGCCGGGAATCTCACCCACCGGAATCGCGATGGTCGTGCCCACCCGAACCGTCCCGGACGGCATCCTGTTCGCCGAACGGATGAGTGACACCGTCCGGCGCACATCTTCCCCGGGAGCAGTGTGGGCGCTCGCAATCGACCAGAGCGTCTCGCCCGCCTTCACCACATGGGACACCGCCGGAACTGGCTCGGACCCTGCGTCGGCCTGCGGACCCAAGAGCATCACCGCCAAGCCCACCACGATGACCGGCACCAGCACCATCCGCAGCATGGCACGCCGATGGGCGGGAGCCGTCATGGACCCGGCGGTAATACCGCGCCCACCCGGTACCGGGTAGTAGGGTTGGCTCGGTTCCAAACATATGTTCGCTTTCATGAGGTCACTCTAGCGAACGTATGTTCGGGCCGTCAAGTACCCGCCGCGGCTTCCTCCGGCCGGACGCCCTGACAGGCGTACCCGAACATGAGTTCGGTATCCGGGAGAAATCTGCGGTAGAGTACTGCCTAGACAACGATTGACAAGGAGTATCGACCATGCCGACCAGCGCAGTCCGCACCGGAGGCGAGGGACCGGGCGAGCCGACCGACCTGCCACCTCGGCAGCAACAGATCCTTGAGTTGATCCAAAGGGCAGTGGCCGAGCAGGGGTACCCGCCCTCGGTGCGGGAGATCGGGGAGTATCTGGGGCTCCGCTCGCCCGCCAGTGTCCACCGCCACCTCAAAGGCCTGGAGGATGCGGGCCATATCAGGCGCGACTCCACCAAGCCCCGCGCCATCGTGGTGCTGACCCGGCGCGCGGACGAGCGGGTCCGTCCATCGGCTACGACCCGCGACGTTCCTCTCGTGGGGCGGATCGCCGCCGGCGCGCCGATCCTGGCCGAGGAGAACATCGAGGAGGTCATGCCTCTACCCCAGGCCCTGGTCGGGGCCGGGGGACCGCTCTTCATGCTCGAGGTGCGCGGCGATTCGATGATCGATGCCGGCATTCTCGACGGTGACATGGTCGTGGTACGGAGCCAGCCCCACGCCGAGAACGGTGAGATCGTGGCGTGCTTGACCGAAGGGGAGGAAGCCACCGTCAAGCGTTTGGAGAGGCGGCCTGGGAAGGTCGTCCTTCACCCCGCCAACCCCGACTATCCGCCCATGGTCTACACCTCGGGGGTCGAGGTGCTCGGCAAGGTAGTGGCCGTGCTCCGTAGCCTGGCCACCGGTCCCGCCCGGTTCAGGCCGGGATAGTCCCCGCGAAGACCGATACGGCCGGACCCCTGATCCAAGCCGTGTCGCCGGCTACTTCCACACCGAGGCTGCCACCGGGATAGCAGATCTCGACCGCCGGCCCGGCTCGACCCTGGGCGTGCGCCACTGCCGCTACGGCCACCGCACCCGTGCCGCATGCCCGGGTCTCTCCAGCCCCTCGCTCCCAGACCCGGACCCGGAACACCCCCTGCTCGAGCGGAGCGGCGAACTCGACGTTGACACCCTCGGGGAATGCCGGATGATCCTGCATGAGGCGGCCGATCTCGCCCAGGTCCACGCGGTCGATCGCGGCCGGCGAGTCCATGAACGTGACCGCGTGGGGGTTGCCCACGCTCGCCGAAACGAAGCTGTGCCCGGAGGCGGTCACCGAGCTGCCGATGCGGTAGGTGCCGAGTCCTGCCCGGACGGATCCGTCTGCCATGACCTCCACTTCGCTGGGGCCGGTGGAGGTCTCCACGGTGAACGCGCGGCCTTCCGCCCATCCCCGATCGAACACGTAGCGGGCCACGCACCGGAGCCCGTTGCCACATGACTCGGCGAACGAGCCGTCAGAGTTCCAAAGGCTCATCCGAGCGGCTGCGCCAGAACGACCGGGACCGGAGACCAACAGAACACCGTCAGCCCCGATGCCGCGGCGACGGTCGCACCAGGCCCGTACCTGACCGGGGTCCGGAGTGGACCCTTCGATCACGATGAAGTCGTTGCCCAGCGCCTCCATCTTCAAGAACTCCAAGACGTCATCTCCCCGATCAATCGACTGGCCGTTGCGTGGCGGGCCGCCGGATCCGGATGCCAGTCCAGCCACCTTATTCTCGGGTCCCGCCCGAAGTAGGTGCGTTGCTTCCGGGCAAGAGCCATGGTGGCTCGCACGGTAGCCTTCCGCCCTTCTCTAACCGACCAACTCCCGGCCACGACCGGAAGCATCTGGCGATACCCCACCGCGGAGGAAGCGGTACGGCCCAGCCGGTCGGCCAACCCGGCCACCTCCTCAACCAGCCCATCTCGGAGCATCAGATCGATCCGGTGCTCCACCCGGTCACCCAGCGCGTCGCCCGGGTCCACCCCGATGGCGGCGAACCGCATTTCCGGCCGGTAGTCCTTCACCTGCTCGAACAGAGGATCGGCCGCCCGCTCCGTCGGGGTCCCTCCCCCCAGCCGTACGACCTCGAGGGCTCGGCTCACGCGGCGCGGGTTGGCCAGATCGACATGGTCGCCCGCTCCGGGATCGGCCTCCAGCAGCTCGGCCACCGCGTCGCTTCGGGGCATTCCTCTGACCGCAGCCCTCACCGCCGGGTCCGAAGGCGGGAACCGCAGCGGATCCACCAATGACCGGAAGTAGAGGCCCGAGCCTCCCACGATCACCACCGGCCGTTCCCGGGCCGCGATCGCGGCTATGGCTGCCCGGCCCGTCCTTTGGAACTCCGCCACCGCGTAGTCCTCATCCGGATCGACCAGATCGATCATGTGATGACGGATCTCGGCCTGCTCGGCCGGCGACGGCTTGGCCGTCCCGATGTCCATCCCCCGGTAGACCTGCATCGAGTCCACCGACACGATCTCCCCGCCCGAGCGCCTGGCCAGCTCCATCCCCAGGTCGCTCTTGCCCGATGCGGTAGGTCCCAGAACTGCGATGATCCGCGCCGAGGGACGGGGCGAGCCCACCGACTCGCTCCGAGCCTCAGACGGGAGCGCCGACCAGGTAGTGCGCCCCGGCCCGCTCGATCGTCACATCCATCAGGCTTCCCGGGGCGAACTCCCCCTCGACATGGACTATCTTGTTGCCCCGGCTCCGCGTGGTCGCTACCGAGGGATCGCGCTTGGAGGGTCCTTCCACCAGCACCTCCATGCGCCGGCCGATGTGGCGCAGGTTGCGTTCCGACCCGATGCGGGTCTGCAGCTCCACCAGGCGCCCGAACCGCTCCTTCGCTACGGAGTCGGGGACGAAACGATCGGTCATGGCGGCCGCCCTGGTCCCGGGGCGAGCCGAGAACAGGAACATGTAGGCCTGGTCGAAACGAGCCTCCTCGACCACCTCGAGCGTCTTCCGGAAGTCCTCCTCGGTCTCGCCGGGGAAGCCCACGATCACATCGGTGGACACGGTCAGATCGGGGATGACCTCCCTGGCCATCTCCAGCCGGTTCAGGAACTTCCGGGCCCGGTAGCCCCGATGCATGGCCGCCAGGATCCGGTCGGAGCCCGACTGGAGCGGGAAGTGAAGCTGCTCGCACACCGCCTCGGTGCCCGCCATCGCCTCGGCCACATCGCGGCGGAAGTCGTTGGGATGCGGGCTGGTGAACCGTATCCGCCGGATCCCCTCGACCTCACCCACCCGGGCGAGCAGCTGGGCGAAGATCGGCCGGCGGCGCCCGTCGATGGCCAGGTCCCGCCCGTAGGTATCGACGTTCTGGCCCAGCAGGGTGACCTCGATCACGCCTTCCGACGCCAACTGCTCTATCTCGCGGATGATGTCGCCGGGCCTGCGACTGATCTCCGGCCCCCGGACCGCCGGCACGATGCAGAAGGTGCAGGTGTTGTTGCAACCGATCTGGATGGTCACCCACGCCGAGTATGGCGACTCCCGGCGCACCGGCAGTTCGGAGGGCATGGTGTCCAGGGCATCCACGATCTCGGTGACCGGACCCCACTCCTCCGCCTGGTCCATCAGGTCGACGACCCGATGGAGATTGTGGGTGCCGAGCACCACGTCCACCCACGGGGCGCGTTCCCGGACCAGCTCGCGATCCTTCTGCGCGGCGCAACCGCCGACGATGAGCATCCGGCCGGTCTGGGCTTCCTTCAGCTGCTTCAGCTGACCCAGGTTCCCGTACATCCGGTTGTCGGCGTTCTCGCGGATGGTGCAGGTGTTCACGAACACCACATCGGCCTCGTCCAGGGAGCGCGCCCGCACCATGCCGTCCGCCTCGAACAACCCGGCTACCCGCTCGCTGTCGTGCTCGTTCATCTGGCAGCCGAAGGTACGCAGGAAGTAGCTCCGCCCGGCGCGGGTGGGTCGGCGCCGCTCCACAGAGCGGCGTTCGGGTGGTGCGATCTGGACGAGCTGGCCCATGTTCGAGCCCACCTACCGCGCGTAGTCGGTGACCCGGAGCTCCCGGATCACGGTCACTTCGATCTGGCCGGGGTAGCGGAGGTCGCGCTCGAGCCGGCGCGATATGCGCCGCACCAGGTCGGACGCCTCCAGGTCCGTCACGCTCACCGGATCGACCACCACCCGGACCTCGCGGCCCGCCTGCATGGCGAACACCCTGTCCACCCCGTCGAACTCGCTGATCAGATCCTCCATCTTCTCCAGACGCCTCACG
>JAPPGV010000098.1 GCA_028821235.1 bacterium | reverse complement strand
TCGTAAGGAGAGATTGCCAACAGGTCCGCCTTTCCCGGCCGGCCGGTTGGCATCTCGCACGTAACGCCACCTTATTCAAGGAGGACTTCGGATGAATCTGAAGCCACTCGGCGACCGCGTGATCGTCTCGCCCAATGAGGATGACGAGCAGCGCACGGCGTCGGGACTGGTAATCCCTGACACGGCCAAGGAGAAGCCGGTGACCGGCACCGTCCTGGCCGTCGGCCCCGGCGAACTGAACGATGACGGTGACCGGACTCCCGTGGATGTCGCCCCGGGCGACACGGTCGTCTACTCGAAGTACGCCGGAACGGAACTGAAGTACGAAGGCGAGGAGTACCTGATTCTCGCGTCCCGCGACCTGCTGGCCATCGTCGGCTGACGGTAGCGGCAGGACACGCCTCGAGAAAGGAAACTCAACTATGGCAGCGAAGGATCTTCGTTTCGACGAGGACGCGCGACGCGGTCTGGAGTCGGGAGTCAACAAGCTCGCCGACGTGGTCAAGGTAACCCTTGGACCCAAGGGCCGCAACGTGGTGCTAGAGAAGAAGTGGGGCGCCCCGACCATCACCAACGACGGGGTGACCATCGCCAAGGAGATCGAGTTCGAGGACCCATGGGAGAACATGGGTGCTCAGCTCGCCAAGGAAGTAGCGACCAAGACCAACGACGTGGCCGGTGACGGCACCACCACGGCGACGGTGCTGGCCCAGGCCATGGTGCGGGAAGGACTCCGCAACCTGGCCGCCGGCGCCAACCCGATGGGCCTGAAGCGCGGCATCGAGTCGGCGGTGGGAGTTGTGACCGATTTCATCGGTGACTTCTCCAAGGACATCGAGACCACCGAGGAGATCGCGTCCGTGGCGGCCATCTCGGCAGCCGATCCCGAGATCGGCGCCACGATCGCCGAGGCGTTCGAGAGCGCCGGCAAGGATGGCGTGATCACGGTGGAGGAAGGCCAGACCTTCGGGCTCGAACTCGAGTTCACCGAGGGGATGCAGTTCGACAAGGGCTACATCTCGCCCTACTTCATCACCGACCCCGACTCCCAGGAAGCGGTGCTGGAAGACCCCTACATCCTGATCGCTAACCAGAAGATCAGCTCGGTCAACGACATGCTCCCGGTGCTGGAGAAGATCATGCAGACCGGCAAGCCGCTCATGGTGTTGGCCGAGGATGTGGAGGGCGAGGCTCTCGCCACCCTGGTGGTCAACAAGATCCGCGGGACCTTCGCGTCCCTCGGCGTCAAGGCCCCCGGGTTCGGCGAGCGGCGCAAGGCCATGCTCCAGGACATCGCCATCCTCACCGGTGGCACGGTCATCTCCGAAGAGGTCGGGCTCAAGCTGGACGGGGTCGCCCTCGACATGCTTGGTCGGGCCCGCCGGGTGATCGTGGCGAAGGACAACTCGACGATCGTCGACGGCGCCGGCTCCGAGTCGGATGTCAAGGCTCGGATCCGCCAGATCGAGCGGGAGATCGACAACACCGACTCCGACTGGGACCGCGAGAAGCTGCAGGAACGCCTGGCCAAGCTGGCCGGCGGAGTGGCTGTCATCAAGGTCGGCGCGGCCACCGAGGTCGAGCTGAAGGAGAAGAAGCACCGGATCGAGGATGCGGTGTCGGCTACCCGGGCTTCGGTCGAGGAAGGTATCGTGGCCGGTGGCGGCGTCACCCTGCTACGAGCCCAGACCGTGGTGGATGGCGTCAACGGCGGTACCGCCGACGAGGTGACCGGACGGTCGATCGTGCGGCGTGCTCTCGAGGAGCCCCTCCGCCAGATCGCTTCCAACGGCGGCTACGAGGCCGGCGTGGTGGTCGACAGGGTACGCCGGGGCGAGGGGTCTTTCGGCTTCAACGCCCTGACCGGCGAGTACCAGGACCTGCTGGAGGCCGGGATCCCGGATCCCGCCAAGGTGACCCGGTCGACGGTGCAGAACGCCGCGTCGATCGCCGGCCTGCTGCTCACCACCGAGGCTCTGGTGGCTGAGCACAAAGAGGACCCGCCCCCGGGAGGGGATCACGGACACGGCGGCGGTGCGCCGGGGATGGACTTCTAGCCCCACTCCGACCACCGGACAAGATACGGAACGACCCGCCTCTCACGGGCGGGTCGTTCCGCGTCCGAGGAAGCAGATGTCGGGGCATCACCGGCGGCGGGAAAGCGGGGCTGGCGTAGTGCCGACAGGTATCATCCGGACTATGGCTGACACCCCTACGACCCAATCCATCCCGCAGGTGGAACTCGCCTTCAAGCCCACGCCTCTCCACTACTTCCCGCGCTTGCGGGAGGCCTGGGGAGGTCCCCACATCTGGGTGAAGCGTGACGACCTGACCGGCTTCGGCCTGTCGGGCAACAAGGTGCGCAAGCTGGAGTTCCACATGGCCGCGGC
>JAPPGV010000097.1 GCA_028821235.1 bacterium | reverse complement strand
GCGTCGATCGCGGCAAGCATGCGGAAGGTTTCGGCATTCTGCCGTGCCCGGGCCTGATCGCTGCTGTTGCTCATCTACCACCCCCCTGATAGCCGGCTTACCAGCCCCCTAATATGGGGTTCGGCATTTTAATGAAAACTTGGCTCACCCTTTCAACGTTGGTTAACAGCCCCGGTCGGGGACATGTGTCCCCCACCCATCGGGACATACGTCCCCCTCCCCGATCACCCCCCGGGTTCTGTCCATCCACCCGATCCCCCCATCTCCTCCCCGGCCAGCATCCACACAGCCCCTCTTCGCTGTCCTCCCCTACTCGCACTCCTGCGTCGTCCTTCTCGGGGGGATTGCCGAAGAAACCCCTGGTGTCGGTGCCCTTGGGCGCTGCCGTAGCCAGACTCTCCACCGCTCGGTGGCGGACCCACCTCGGCCAGGCTGGTTGGCGGGACGTCCGCGGTGTGGCCCCGAGCCTTGGTGGGATGGGTGTTCCCCTGGGTGGTGTGTGGCCCGGACTGCTGCCCGCGCACGACGATCGGGGCCGTAAACTCGCCGGCTCGCCGCTGAGCCCCGCTGGCGCTAGCAAGAGCTCCTGTCCCATGGAGTTTCCAGCAACCCCCCAGATCAGAGGGATGCGCGACCGGAAGCGCGACCGCTGGGGGGTGGAAGCGCGACCGGTCGCGCATGAGCGCGATCCCTGGGGGGTGGATCCGCGACCGGGCTGCGGGTCACCTTGGGTATGTTCGATGACAACACGGCCCAGTGCCGATCCCATCGGATGAGAGACGACACGGCGGGCTGGGATGGGACTTGCGGCGGTGAGCAGAGGGGAGGGGCGGATGGGGAACCAGACCCACACCCGGCCAGCTGGGTGTCAGCTATCGGCGGGGGCGATGCCGCCTCCGGGGAGTGGGCGGGTTGGTGAGACTGCCCGAAGCCATCGAGATCGCCGGGGGTGGAGTGAGCCAGGACCTGGTGTCGGGAGCGGGACGGGTCGTTCTCTCCACCGATCCGTGTCGGCGGTGAACACACCCGAGCGGTAGGCTGGCCGAATCAGGGCAGCTACGACGGGGGCGTTCGGGGCGAGCCGGGGTCGGTGGCTGGCCGGTCAAGGCGGGGGTGTCCCTGTCTTGTTGCCAACCCGTGTGGGGGTAGTTTCTCGGCTTCGCGGGGTTGGTAAGGGGTTTGGGTCTTGAGCATGGCCAGGATGATGTTGCAGCGGCGGCGAGCGACGCAGAGGACGGCGGCGTTGTGTTCTTTGCCTTGGGCGCGTTTGCGTAGGTAGTAGGCAACGAACGCTGCGATGAACATGGCGTTCTTGAGACGGTGGTCGCCGCCTTGGAGTTGCCCCCGCTTTTTCGGATACTTATGGCTTCGGCAACGAGACCACCACGATCACCACCCGCCTTGCCACTCGAGCCCAGCCCTGACCCCCGATACCGGAGGTCCGTGCGGGTATTGCCATCATTTTGGAGCTAGGAAGCAGGCTCGGCGCCCGCTAATCTCGTCGAGCGCGGTGCCCTCAAAGACCTGCGTGGTTCAGGGTCGGACTTCGATGAATCCGGCCGCGGCGAAGTCGTTGTCGAAGGCTAGGGCTTCGCGCAGCCGGCGGGCTCGCATCACTTCGAAGCTGGTGGCGTCCACGAAGGAGTAGGGCCGTTCGTCGTGACGGCGCAGCCATCGCCACGCCTTCGACTCCTCTTCGGCGGTGACGACGTGCACAGCCAGCTTGTCGGCTAATCCGAAGTTCTCTATCTCGTCGAGGTACCCGACCGCGGTGCGGTACCCGTCCCGGTAGCGAAGGAACGTCCAAGTCTCGCCAACCACCAGGTTCGTGGTGAGAAGCCGCTCTCGGTCGCCCACGCACGCAGCCAGGTCGAGCGCGTCACCGTGGCGGGCGTCTTGGGGCAACGCCCAAGCCACCCACCAACTCGTGTCGACAAACTTCACAAGCCGTAGACGACTTCGTCGATCTCGCCGGGCTTGACGCTGATCCCCTTGCTGCCGAAACCCGCTCGCTCCAACCACATGTCCTTGACCGGCTCAGGCTTTCGGGCCGGCAGGACAGCGGCCAGCCCCCGCCGGATCAACTCCGACTTGGAGATCCCCAGCCGCCTCGCCTCCGCGGCCGCCTCGGCGTCAAGCTCCTCGGGCATCGTGATCGTAACGGCCTTCATGACCTCAACTATACATATCCGAAGCGACAAGAACTACATAGAAGACGGAGCGAAACAGTGAGGCGGGAGGACGGGCACGGGCAGACGGGCGGCTCCTTCGTTGCTGGGGATGGAAGAGGTGAATGTCGCTGGCACATCTGATTGGTCACAGAGGTTCCCTTCCCGGCCCGCAGCACCAGGCCGCGGACCTCAAATCACGACCGATACATTGCATTCCCCACAGAGTTCCCCCGGCTAGACAGGGGAACTCCAACGCCACTTGGTGCCGTGCTCGGCGACGTTGAGGATGGCGTTGAGGACCTCTAGGTTAGAGAGTTTCACGTTCCTCGCTGTTTAGGAAACCAGTCCTCGATGAGTTCGTATTGTTCAGGTGTTAGTTCCATAGGTTAATGACACCACACCAACACCACACCAATAGAGCGAACCAGGCCCTTTTGTATGTTTGTCTGTGTAGTACGTATCATACCCGCCTAACGTGTATGAATATGGCTGGCAGTTGCGTGAGGCACGTGAGGCATCTTCGTTTACGCAGGCGGATGTAGCGAAGGGTCTGGGGGTGAGCCAACAAACGGTGAGCCGCTGGGAGTCAGGTGAGTCGCGTCCCAGGGGGGACGCACCGGGCCAAACTGGCGGAACTGTTTGGAGTTACGGATCCTGATGAGTTCCCGAGGGGGGCTGGCGGCTGGCCTGTGGATCGGTCTGGGTTGACCCGGCCGGTGCGGCCGTTAGCTACCCGTCTACCCCTATGGGGGCTGAGTTGGGAGGACTTCGAAGGGTTTTGTCGGGAACTTGTCATGCTCCGCTATCCGGACGCGATAGTCCGCGGGTATGGGGGACCCGGTCAGGTCCAGGACGGAATCGACCTCGTAGCGGAGATGCCCGACGGCACGGTGGTGGCATACCAGTGCAAAAGAGTCAAACACTTCGGTCCGCAGAAGCTGCGAAGTGCTGTGGCCTCGACTGAGTTCGAGGCCGATCGGTTCGTCCTGTTGTTGTCGCGGTCGGCCAGCGCGGAGTTGAGGAAGGAGGCTCTCGGGCATCCCAACTGGGATATTCAGGATGTTGAGGATATCTCGGCGACTATACGGCATGACCTGTCGTCACACGCCGCTACACGATTGGTGGATACCTACTTCCCAGGTTGGGCGAAAGACTTCTTGGGTATCGGCCGCCCGGGCGTCTGGATGACAGCGGATGAGTTCTTCCGGCCGCTAATGCGGCCCACCGCTGTGATCAGTCAGGGGTGGACGCTCGTTGGAAGATCGAAGGAACTGGCCGCTGTAGATCGATTCAGGGCTTCTGACCAACAGACCCTTGTGTTGACCGGTCGCGGCGGTATCGGCAAGACGCGGCTGCTGTTCGAGATTTCCACCCGTGTCGCCGATGACACCCCGGTGTTCTTCTTGGCGCCTGATACGAAGTTCCGGCCCGAGGATATGGAGCTTCTTCCCGCCGGGAGATTCGTAGCGGTCGTCGACGACGCTCACAATCGCGATGACGTCGTCGCTCTGCTGTCTGCGCTGAGTCGCCATCCGTCTCAGGGTTGGAAACTGGTCCTTGCTACCCGCCCGTACAGCAAAGACAAGCTGGTTGGTGATCTCGGGGTCCATGGGCTTCTCCGGTTGGACGAGGAGGGCGTGATCCACCTTAAGGACCTAGAGATCGACGACACCGAGGCACTCGCTTCCGAAGTTCTCAGCCAGCAGGACCCTTCGGGTGACGGAGCGCGCCTTGTTGCCAGGGCAACTCGTGACTGTCCGCTGTTCACTGTGATCGCAGCAAAGCTCGTCGCTGCCAAACGCGTAGACCCACGAGACCTCGCAAGTGACGAGACAGCCCGCGCTCTTCTCATTCGCCAGTTCAAGGACGAATTGATCCGAGAGTTGGGCGAACCCCATGACCGGTCTGCTCTGATGCAGTTGTTGGAACTGGTTGCATTAGTCCAGCCGATCACTGCCGAGGACGAGGAGTTCCGAGACATCGCCGAGAGTCTCTTGGCCCAGCGTACGGACCGGGTTCTGCGAGGTCTACGGACACTGGAGGAGGCCGGTGTTCTGGCACGTCGGGGAGCCAAGCTGCGCGTCATCCCCGACCTGTTTGGTGACTTCTTAGTGGCGGATGCTTGCGTTGACCCCACGACAGGGTCTCCCACCGGCTACGCGGAAGCCGTGTTCGAGAAGGCCTACGGTGCATTAGCCCAGAACGTGATCATCAGTGTGGCACGGCTCGACTGGCGAGTGTCCCGGGAGCGGCAGTGGGGCTCGACGGTGCTCGACCGTATCTGGGATTCGCTCACCCGGGATCTTGTGGCATCCAGCGCGCTCCGGCGGGAAGTCACATTATCGAGCCTGTCCGAGGTGTCCTACTACCAGCCGCGACGATCTCTCGACCTCGTCAAGAAGCTGCTCCGGACCCCACCGCGGCCCGAGGATCCCAACCTCGGTATTCCCAAAGCATTACTAGCAGATGTTGGGCACAGACTCGCCGGCATCACGAAGTTTCTACGGAACGCTGGTTACAGCCTCAAACACGTCGGTGAAGTCTGCGACCTCCTCTGGGCCATCGGACGAGACCATGAAGGATGGCTCCCAGCAGACCCCGACCACGCTATCCGCATCCTCCAGAAGCTAGCTTCAATCGAGTCCCACAAACCAATGGAGTACCTGTCGGTCGTTGCAGACCGGGCAATCGCTTGGACAACCGATCCTGATCTAGGCACCTATCGGCACTCCCCACTCGATGTTCTCGAACCGCTCGTAGCGACCGACAGCAGTGATACCGAGACCAGGGGGTTGACAGTACGTATTCGGCCGTTCGTGATCAACCCAGACGCCGTACGTGCTCTGAGAGATCGATCAATCGAAACTGCTATCTCGCTACTCATCCATTCACATCTGCGAGTTGGCGTCCGAGCCGCCCGGTTCCTTCACGCGGCACTTCGAACTCCGACCAGACAGTTCAGTAGAGAACCCACCAGCAACGAACTGTCGTCCTGGGCGGTGGAGTTCTGTCGGGCATTAGACCGGCTAGGCGACTTCCTGCGTCATAACACAATTGACCCGATCATCGGAGAGGAGATACACCGGGCGGTTCGTTGGCACGCACGATCCGACGAGGAGACAAGAGACCCCGCACAAACTGTCCTTTCCCTCTTGGAGGCCAGAGGACTCTCAGCACGGCTGACTCGGGTTCTCGCTAACGGGTGGGCCGACGAGCATCGTGATCTGGACCAGTTGGACCTCGACTACGAAGAGTTCATGTCGAAGAGGCGGGAAATCCAACGTTGGGTCGCAAGGGACCTGAAACGTGAGGTGGCCGATCAGGTTGCTGCTGTGGACATGATCGAAGAGCGTATCGGTGCTCTGATGTCAGCGGAGAGTGGCTTCCCGTCATCACCAAAACCGTTTTTGCGGGTTCTATGCCAGGAGTGGAAAGGAGTGTCCGGAGAGATCCTTGCCCGAGTGATTAAACCATTGAGTCCATTGCGACCGTACACAGGGATCGCCCTATCAGCCCTTCTCACCTGCCGGCCTCGCGACGCCCTCGAGATGGCCCGACAGCTAATCGACACCGGGATTCCCGAACTCGCCGAGCAAGCCGCCGACGCTCTAACGGGACATGCCCGATCCGTCGCGCCCACGGCCGAGGAGCTAGCAATGATCACGGAACTCTCCGCGCACGACGACGCGACCGTACGTGTGACTATCGCCCGAGGCCTCCGATTCGCATCCGGCATGGACCCAACCAGCCGCCTTGGCTTGCTAACGAGAATCCCCATCAATGGTGACCTATCGGTCGCGGAGGCAGTGGTAGATCACTTCGGAAGGCGAGGGGACTTCCACATCGAAGAGGCACCGCCATCGTTCATCACTCGGATACTCTACGGGCTAGTTGCCTGCGCGAACCTCGACGACTACACCGTCAGCGAGTTCCTTGCCGAGATATCCGCACGCAACCCCCACGGAGTGCTCGACCTTTACACAGCCAGGGTAGACCGCTACCAAACCGTAGACCCATACGACCCCCTACCACATCACTTCCGAGGCGAGCCCCCACTGCGCTTCCGCGAGTCGGGGAACATCAGAGGTGTCATCAACCGAGTCTGCGACTGGACCCTGGAGGCCCTTGACGACCGGCACCGGTACTTCTGGGCTCCCGATCTATTCGCCCTAGTCGTAGGACGTGTCGACTGGCAGGTTCTTGACCTGTTAGACAACTGGGCCGGAGCCGGCGACGCTCGGAAGCTTCAAGTCGTTGCCGACCTCCTGCGTCACCTACCGGGCGACTTCGTATGGGAATTCGTGAACTGGGTCAACAATCTACTCGAGAGAGCCCATGCCCTCGGTGACGACTGCTACAACACCGTGTCCGCAGGACTTCATGCATCCGTCACATCAGGGGTACGGAGCGGCGAAGCCGGAAAGCCTTTCCCGGCCGACATCGAGCAACGAGACCGCTCGCTAAGCACCACCGCAACCCTGACAGTCGGCAGTCCCGCGCATCGCTTCTACAAAGCTCTGGTCAAGTCAGCCGAGGCGTCGATCCGATTGACCCAGGAGCAACACCAAGAGAGGTGGGCCTAGCCGGTGAGGCTCTCGCAGCAAGAACCAGAATACGAAAGGCGGCAACCCGCTCACGCACACGTGCTGGGTGGTCCGTCTGATTGAATACGCCCCTGGAACCGACTCAGAAATCCGGACTACGGAAAGTAGCCCATCCAAGGGCAGGCGTAAGCCGGGGATCGGCATCAAGAGCATGGGGCGTTCGGCGTGACAGTGGAGTCCATTCTTGTGGTGTATGGAGTTGCCCCGCTTTCGTGGACAGTTCGCGATTTGTTATCCACAGGGTGGT
>JAPPGV010000096.1 GCA_028821235.1 bacterium | reverse complement strand
CGGATGCGGTTGCCGAAGAGGTAGCGATCCGGTCCCGGGGAGACTGAAACTCTTTACTCGGTGGCTTCGGACCGGATCAGCTTTCGGATCTCCTCAGGAAGCTTCGCCGACGACCGCGGTGCCCCGGATCGGATCTGCTCGACGGTGCGGGCGACGGCTTCGAGGTCCGGCCACCGGCTCCTAGGCCACTGGGGGTTGGTCGGAGATCGAGGACCTGGCGGGCAGGCTTGTCGAAACGGAAGGCGGCGATGACGGCCGCTGCTACCACGTCGGATCGTCCTCGACCACAGCCGATTCCTCGCGGGCAGCCATGTTGATGCAGGTGAGAAACCCTTACGGCGACCCTCCCGGATCGGATAGGGGTAGTCGGTCCGGGAGCAGATGCTGTACCCGTGTTGAGATAGCAGATCGTAGTGCGTCTCGGTCAAACAGATCATGTCAGGCGCGTGGATCGATGCGGTCCGGCAGATGCGGGACACGCCACGAGCGGGGCGCCACTCCACTCGATATTCCACATGACGATCGCGAGCGACGCTAACGGGCTAGGATCCGTATGGTCGATGTATGGATCCTGGCCTCTACTCGAAGTGTCTCAGCAGCAAGCAGCCCTAACCGAGTGTGAAAAAGGCTAGAACTCCAGCGATACCAACGACCACATAGATGATCCTGGATAGCACGTTGGTCTCACCAAACTTGCCTGCTGTAGTGATAGCTGCGACCAGGTCGAATCCGAACAGACCGATCAAGCCCCAATTGATGGCCCCTATGGCCGCTAGGACTACGCCTATGTCCAGTAGATCCATGCTTCCCCTCCCAGACGTCTAGACGTTCTCAATTGCGAGCCCTATCATAGCAGATCGGGAACCTAAAGTAAGGAAACTACGGCTCTTGCTGACGACGAAGTCCGAAACTCCGCCAATCGCGAGCCGTATGAGGAAAATGAGTTCATGACCGGAGCGGTCTAGCCCTCGTCTGCGAAGAGGGCCTCGTACATAGTGTCGGCGTCGAGCTTGACGCTGTAGCGGCCTCTCTTGCCTACGATGACGCCCCTCACCTGGGCGGGCTTGACTAGCGCCGGGAAGAGGATCTGGGCGTGCCTACCGGGGATGTAGCCGACTCGGAGGCTCCTCCCCTCGTCCCAGCTTGTCGGGGTGCCAGCGTAGACGGCGACCGCGTGCGGTTCGTGCGGATTGTCCCGTTTGGGTACAAGCCAGCAGACTGTGCCGAGCTTGTCCCAGGTGTCGAAGGTGCGGACTCGCCGCCGGCCAGCCCGGAGGAGTAGGCCGATGTTGTCCTTGTATTTCGACCCGGCGACGATGTTGAAGGAGCAGTCATCGTGGGGTCTGGCCTCGTATGTGGCGACCCGATAGCGACGGCTCATACGAGAGGCATCCTATATCACTTGACCGGTCCGTCGACTTTGCTGACGAGGAGGAAATGATATCGTCCTCGGCCGGCCCGGTCGGTACAGCAACGCTCCTGTAGCCCTTCCCATAGGCTCATCGGAATACCTCCTCTTTCCTCCGCCATGGCGACGCCGCTAACTGTACGGGCGCTCGCCTCTTCTCGTTCGGTTGCTAAAGCCTGTCGGGAAGGATAATCCCGGCGAGTAGTGTACGGGCTATCGGTAATCTGATAATGCTCCGGGAATCCGCTCAATGCTGTTATCGAGCGACTGGAACCGCTCGGACTTCTTCTGGAGCGAGCCCGTTGGTATAGCCTGGCGGTTTAGAGGGGTTTGCCTGGAGGGTTGGTTCGCTGGCATCGGGTTTGAAGGGTCTCGGGTTGCCGGAAAGCGTCTTAGGTGTGATCATGTACCTTCAGCTAGCTGAACGCACCGAGCGTCCGGCCAGCTCCAACGCTTCAACCCTTCCGGCTCTCACGGTTTCCCATTCACCAGCCCTAGGCGAGCCAGAGAACCAACACGACCAGTAGTTCCATCCTTGGTTCCCTTCCAATTGGCTTACATCGGTTGACGTGCTACGGTCGTCGAACAGGTTCACGAGAATGTCCCTCATCAAGGAACCTAGACCGGCCCGCAAAGTCCTACTTAGCGGGCCGGTCCTCTCATCGATTCTCACCAGGATCAGTTGATGATGTAGTGGCCTCATCGAACTGGAACTCATCGTCCGTCTCGGCAGCCAATGGCACCCACGTCGCAGATGACAATTTCGGCCGTGTCCTAGCTCAGCTCTATCCGAAGTTAGGTAACTCATCCACTTGACGCTGTAAGAGGACGTTTCGAGAACGAATGCGTGCGTGTCATAGTCGACTCGTGGAGGTAACAGGTGGAGATGACCGAGGAGAAGTGGGAGCTTAGCCAGTATCGTAAAGGATGAAAGGCCGATTACCGGGGAGCGACTCCGGAGCAGGTAGCGAAGGCCGTGCTCGTGTACCGGCCCATCCTCCGGTCTAGGAACAACAGCCCCTACATGTTCCGTCCCTGGTCCTGTTGGTGGGACGGAGAGTTCATGACGGTGCGACGGTGGGCCAGGATGGCTGACATACTCCCCCCAGGCCCAGGACCATCGACCTACCGGCTCACGGTACTGCTCTTCGCTGGAGATTGTCTCGACGAGACGAGAGGAGTTCCTGCCCGGAGCGAGAGGTTTCTACCGAACGAGTACGAGAGGAAGCTCTTCAAGGAGACGGCTATGACGGAGAGGATTGGTGCCTGCGATCTACGAAGGAACGGAACCGGCTCGCGCGGTCGATGCCGCCACTACGAGCGGTAACAAGTCCTTGATCGCCGCCTGTGATCAGCGGGAGGACGGGAAGGCCCTCACCCAGGTTGCAGGGCTTATCACTCGGTACCTCTGCGAGAAAAGCCCGAAACCAACCTGACAATGTGCCACTCCCCTGTTCACGCAAAACGTCATGCTAGGGTCATGAAATGGCGAATCTACAGGTCAAGAATATCCCCGACACCCTGCACGAGCGCCTGCGCTCCTACGCAAGGGAGAACCGTTGCTCCATCAGCGCGGCGGTGCTGGCCGCCGTGGAGCGCGAGCTCGCGATGTGGGAGTGGCGCGGGCACATGGCCCGCCGCCCCGAGACCGATCTCGGCGTGGACACAGCCACACTGATCGCGGAGGAGCGGCTAAGCCGCGACAGAGAGATCGGATCCTGGTATCCGGACGATCATCTGTCCCGAGGTGGTCGTTCGAGCCTGGGCATGGACGGTATCGACATCGGATGACAGGTTATGTCATCGATGCCTCTGTCGCCTTCGAGTACCTGCTGAGAACACCGCTCGGTTAGGACGCTCGCGAGCACGATCGAGAGGGCTTCGTTAGTCGCGCCCGAATTGATGGATGCAGAGGTGTTATCGGTGTTGCGCGAGATGGTCCTGCGGGGACGTCTCGAGGAGGAACGGGCGCGCATGGTTGTAGAGGACCTGATCCGCTGGCCGGTGGCTCGGGTTCGCCATAGGGAATTGGCCCGATGGGCCTGGTACCACCATCACAACGTCACCTCCTACGACGCTCTCTACGTCGCTTGCGCCCGCCTTTACAGGATACCCCCTGCTGCCGCGGACAGCCGGCTGACTCGGGCGTTGGGCCTGGGTGTGGTTATACAAGACGTTCGAATGGTCTGATGCCTAGCTGCACACTGGGTCGCGACATCGGTTCTGCCCACCTGGCAGGTGTGATATGGTACAGTTGTTTTACGTATTAGATCATGTCAACCAGGGTTAGCGGCGCGACGAATCGACGAATGCGGGCCGTTGTACCTGGTCTCGGATGTGTGAGAGGGATTGGAGCGCGGCGGTGGTGAACCTGCCGTGCTCCTTGACCAGCGTGGAGGTCAAGGATTCCAGCCGGAACAGCTTCTTGTCCAGATCCTTGATCTGATTCGACAGGCTGATCTCGACTTCCTCAATGTGGGCACTGAAATCCTCGATGCTGGAGAGCCGTCTATCGATCCGGTCAAGACGTTCGAGTATCCGGTCCAGCGTCGAATCCATCCCGACCCTTCCTCGCTTGCTGACGCTAGGACTTTAGCAAGAACCACGATCAGGACGATCAGCGGGACCACTGTGGTGGCTCCCAGCACTCCGAGCAGGTAGGCCATTCTCCTCATACACATGACGGGGCCGGCCTTGCGACGGACGACGGGCTCAGGCATTGTGCGCTTCAAGCGTATCCGGTCCCATATTAGAGGCATCCGCTATGGACCGGAGGCTCATCCGATCGTGCGATGCTCCGGATACATGTATCTTCCGAAGCCAGCCTCAGCCGGTGCTTTGTGACTCGATAGATGGTGCCGACTATCTGGTACTCGCAATGGAGGGCGGGCGAGCCTGCCCTGGCGAGTTTCGCCAGCCACGCGGCCCAGGCCGCCGAGTCCGGTTCCGCCCGCAACCGACGCGTTATCGGAAGATGCCCCTCAGGTTCCCCCGCTTCTGGAGTTGGCAGGTGGGCCTTCTGCGGAGTTGTCCGGTGGTCGGGTCTCGACCGTTCTCGATACAGCAGCCAAACCGGATTTGGACCGCTCAACCGCGAGGAAGGTCCTGAAACACGGAGATTGGTCGATTCCCTCGACGTCTTGACTGGAGTCTCGTTTCCGATTGCGAGGCCAACTGGACGTGAATACCTCCAATGCGCCTAGGCGAAGCCAAGGCCGGTCGATCTGTGACAATCCTTCATTGACGGATAGGGCGAAAGGGCCTGGATCTGTCACCCCGATAGACTTCGTGTGCGCCCGTTCGATTGACCATGGTCATTGCCGACAGGAGGGGGCCTCGTGTCAGTAGTTCACGTTCACTTCAGGTACGACCTAATAGAAGGCGATCCCGACACGGTCAAGCGGCAACTTGCGGACGATGTGGCCGATACTGTCGCCCGCCACCTGAGTCCTCGACTCCAGGGATTGCATCGGGACCTCGTCACCGTGGTGTTCCACGACATGGATCCCGAGTACTCCTTGGCGGAGTACCTAGGGGATGAGATGGAGGTGGCAGGTACGGCACCTCCGAGCGATCCGGGAACGGGGAGACTGAAGAGCACTGGTAGGCGGATGTGGCAGGCGGCCGACAGGACGGCTGGCGCCGTCGGTAGAGCAGCACAGACGGTTGCGCGCAAGGCTCGGACTGGGGCGCTCGAAGGCGGGGCCAGGGTCGGCAACCTCACCGGAAGGGCCGTTTCCCGAATGGGTCTAGTAGGCGGCGAGACCTATGCCCGGTTCAGCGAGTTCGGCGCCGCCTTGAACGAGGCGATC
This sequence comes from bacterium, assembly GCA_028821235.1. Taxonomy (NCBI): domain Bacteria; species bacterium. The sequence goes on along the minus strand of JAPPGV010000096.1, from coordinate 835 downwards.
GGCGAGCAGATGCGTGGACTCGACCGCAATGCGAGGAGGTTTCGAGAAGACCCTGCTGAGTGGGGCAAGGCGACCGCGGCTTCGGTGAGCGCGGCGTTCCTTGTGGTCGAGCAGATGGTTCCGTCCTTCAGTGACCTCGCTCCGGCCGTGAAGGCGAAGTTCGCCGTGGCAGGCCTCCGAGGGGCCTGGAGACCGATCGACGTCGCACAAGCGTTCTTCGAGGAAGGCGTCCCAGCAGCCGTACGCAACCTCGGTGAGGATGCTGTGCTCAAGTTCGTCGAGGGCAAGCACGCCGGTCATATCCAGGCGGTCGCCAACGCTCCGGAGAGGATGATGGAGCATTCCAACATCGTTTGGGAGCGGGCCAAGGACAACCTGGCTCGTGGCGGGGCCGATATGAAACCGACGGAACTGGCCAAGGCGAACGCTGTCAACGCAATGGACGCCGCCGGTATCGTCGCGAACCAGGCGATCAGGACAGCCGCGACGGCGGGTTGCATCGGCATGGCGCTCGAAGGCGTGGTCAGCGTCGCCGAGAACTACATCTACGTCTACAAGGGTGATAAGGACATCGATGAAGGTATCCAGGACGCCGCCAAAGACATTCTCAAGAAGGGAGGGGTCTCCGCGATCGGCGGAGTCGGTTGGATGGTGGCCCTCTCGCTCGGTGCAGGCCCGGCGATTTCAGCAGCGGGGCCCGTAATCGTGACCGTTGGCGGAGCAACCTTCGTCGTAGCCGCCTACAGGCGCATAAAGACAGCACTCGAATCCGCCGAAGAACCAGTCCAGCAGGAACAACTTGACTCGGGATTCGACCACGCGGAGCTGGCCCTCT
>JAPPGV010000095.1:2911-5395 GCA_028821235.1 bacterium | reverse complement strand
TGTCGCCAAGCACCTACACCGGCCTGAAGGCTTACATCGATCGGTCCGGCCGGCCCGGAGGGAACAAACAAGGCTTCGTGGAGCGAACCGTCATGTCACCCGGCATCCAGCCGGGCATGGCCGACCACGCTCCAAGCCAAGGACAGGTGGTGGCGGGGGAGGGCCCGGTGCGGAGCACCGGTTTTTCGCGAGTTTTGCCCCGGGGTCTCTGTTCTTGATGCACAGGGCACCAAATATGACGCCCTGATCCTCAGGTTCATGGTGGCTCTCGAACCTGACGCACAGGGCGCCGTCCATGACGTTCTGATCCTCAGGAACACCACACCGTATATGACGCCCTGATCCTCAGGTTCATGGTGGCTCTCGAACCTGACGCACAGGGCGCCGTCCATGACGTTCTGATCCTCAGGAACACCGCACCGTATATGACGCCCTGATCCTCAGGTTCATGGTGGCTCTCGAACCTGATGCCCTGGGCGCCGTCATGACGTTCTGATCCTCAGGAACACCACACCATCCATGATGTCCTGATCCTCAGGAACACCGCACCGTATATGACGCCCTGATCCTCAGGTTCATGGTGGCTCTCGAACCTGATGCCCTGGGCGCCGTCCATGACGTTCTGATCCTCAGGAACACCGCACCGTATATGACGCCCTGAGCCTGAGGTTCACCGCACCGTTTGTCACGTTATGAGCCGGTACGATCATGAACGTGAACACCACAGCCGAGGAAGCCAAGGCACAAGCGATCGTCTGGCTGAAGGATTACCGAGCCATGAGCCGCTTCGAGTGGGAGCAGCTGACACCGACCACGATCTCGCATGACCCGCTGCCCGGGTTGCCGTGCTATGTGATGGCGGTCGCAGCGGCCGGCACGGGTGGGTTCCGCCCTTCGCTGGCGTTTGCGGTCGGTACCAAGGGAGGCGATCAGAGCTACTGGCAGGGGTTCTTCCCCGATAGCCAAGCTGACGCCCGTCTCACGGCCAAGAACCTATCGCAACTCGACAGTCTGCTGAACCTACTTGTCACCGCTGCGCGGATCCCGGCCTGATAAGGAGTGGGTTGCGGTGTTGAAGTCGACGTTTTCCGCTGCCGACATAAACGATGTGGTGCTGAAAGTTCAGGATGCGGCTAGGGACCACCACGTACGGGACCACCGCCGATTAGCGATGATGGTGCGCGAGTTGGCGGAGAATGTTCTCTACCACTCTGGCCAAGACGATGGGGTATGCCGGGCCGGGATGATAGGAGACGAAGAGTTCGTCATCGAGGTGAGGGACGGGGGGAGAGGGATCCACGCAAGTATCCAGCAGCAGTATCCGGGTATTGACGAGGCATCGGCTCTGATATCGGCATTCGGAGGAAACGTTTCTTCAATGTCGGCGCAGGACCCGAACCGGGGTCTTGGACTGACAATGGTCCGCGACTACACCGAGACCGGCGCCAACCTGCTGCTGGAATCAGGAAACCTGGCCTACGCGGCCTGTGGGGGCTCAGGTCGCCTGGTCAGCATGCGACCTCGGCATGTGCAAGGTGTCCGGGTTGTTCTGACAATTCCCACTCCGTAGCCTCTGATTCGGCTGGTCGCCGCATGAGGGCGGGGCCCGGTTGCGGAGCACCGGTTTTTCGCGAGCTTTGCCCGGAATGTCGGTTCTTGATGCACAGGGCGTCATATGTGACGTTCTGATCCTCAGGAACAGGGCACCGCCCATGACGTCCTGATCCTCAGGTTCGTGGGCGGGGTGGGCGACGTTCCGAACCTTAGGTTCATAACACGGTGGGTCGCGTTCTGAGCCTTAGGTTGGCGGGCCGGGTGGGCGCCGAGGCGGTTTAGGAGGGTGGGTACAACCCCTCGTTGGCCGACTATTGCGGTCTGCGCGGACGGCCTCTGCGACGCCCTTGATCCGGGCTGCTATGTCCTTGACCACGGCCGGGTCGGTTGACTTCTTGGTGTCCGCCTCGTATGGAGGCGAACCTGAACCAACGATCATAGGGGTTGAGCTCAATCCTTCGATACGGGACGGAGACGTTCCCGTTCGTCCCGTCCGCGGCGCACCACCCGGTGCGGAGCGCTGGTTTCGCGGGTTTTGCGGGGACTCTTGGTTCTTGATGCACAGGGCACCGTGGGTGACGTTGTCTGCCTCGAGAATGTTGGGGTTTGCGAACTTGAGGCGTAGGGCGCCGTGGGTGGCGTTCTGATCCTGAGGATCAGGGCACCGTGGGTGACGTTGTCTGCCTCGAGAATGTTGGGGTTTGCGAACTTGAGGCGTAGGGCGCCGTGGGTGGCGTTCTGATCCTGAGGTTCACGGCGCCGCCGGTGACGCTCTCTGCCTCGAGAATGCTGCGGTTCACGAACTTGAGGCGTACAGCACCGCGGGTGACGTTCTGATCCTGAGGTTCGGGGCGGTGGGGGTTGGGTGTCGGCGCTAGGGCTTGGCGAAGGACATCTCGCGGCGGAACTTCTTCCAGTCGCCGACTTTTG
>JAPPGV010000095.1:0-2811 GCA_028821235.1 bacterium | reverse complement strand
TAGGGCTTGGCGAAGGACATCTCGCGGCGGAACTTCTTCCAGTCGCCGACTTTTGTGGACCAGAGGATGTCGGTGATGACCGACACGACGCCTATGACCACCAGGAGGATCGTGGCCCAGGTGGGGACTCCGGCTATCAGGGCGGCGGGGAGGAGGGCGAAGGGCAGGACCTTGGTCATCAGGGCGCCGGAGGCGTGCATCCAGGCTCTCCTCCGGGCAGCGGTGGTCAGGTAGGTGGCGTAGTCGGTCTTCACGCCGGGCTGCGGTCGGGCGATGGTGCCGATGAACCAGTGGGTGAATCGGATCCCCGCCAGCCGGCCCACCACCAGGTGGGCCAGGCCGTGGGTGGTCACCAGCATGACGCCGGCCCCGGCCAGCAGGAGCAGGCCGTTCCACGGTTCGGGCGTGCTGTATGCCAGGCCGACCAGCACCAGCCCCACCACGGTTCCCACCAGGGCGGCGAGGGTGCCCACTCTGAGGGGGACGGTGAGCAGGGCCCACCGTTCGAAGGCGGTGCGATCGATGGCGGCGATCCGCCCGGCGAACTCCATCGCCAGGTCCGGGCTCTGCTTGGCGACGGAGACGACCTTCCAGAAGCCCGATCCGGCCAGCCCAGCCGCGGGGTCCGAGTCCAACCGCTCCTCGACCGTGCTCAATGCCGTTTCGGCCTCGCTCCGCTCCATGTCCGATCTCCCCGGCTGCGGCCCTTCCGATGCTACTTGGAAGCGCCCGCTAGCTGTACTGCCGGGAGGTCACGGTCCGGCCCCGAGAAAGGTATCCCCTCAGCCCAGGCCGGTCAGGAACGCCGGGTTCTCCTTGGTCATCTTCTCCAGGGCGCCGTAGTCCACACCCTCGTCGAGAAGCGAGCGGAGAAGCATCCGCATCCCCTCCGGATGCGGCGGTCCCGAGGCCTGGCCCAGATCCGAGCTGAGGATCAGCCGCTCTCCGGCATGGGCGTCGATGATCGGCGCCAGCTCCGCCGGGGTCTGCTCGCCGAACAACTCCGACACGCAGGTGACGGCCACGATCTCGAGGTACGCGCCGCCTGCGACCAACTCCCGCTGGACGTCGAGGTCGTACTTGGTCAAGCTCAGGTTCACGTGTGTGACCAGCAGCCTCTCGAGTCCCACCCGGTTGGCCTCCGCGGCCACCAAGCGGGTCTCCTCGAGGCTGAGGTGGCCCGTGCATAGGCACGCGCCCGCGTCGGCCACCAGCCTGATCACCGTCCTGGCGTCGCCGGTTAGGCGGCCGTTCCCGTCGAGGACGGTGACACCCGGACCCGGGAGTTGCGGCTGCCGGCGGCCCAGTTGGGGGTAGTCCGGGGTTCCGTAGTAGTCATCGTGATGCTTCGAGTGGTTGGTGGGCATCCAGACCACCCTGGCCCCGTACTGGAGGGCGGCCTCCACAACGTAGGGGTCGATGCCGCCGACCGAGCGGTTCAGCACGATGGCGCCGATGGGGTCGATGCCGGGTTCGGTGCGTTTGAGGTGAGCGGCGCGGTGGAATGTGGCGCTGTCATGGTCCTTCATGACGAAGCCGCGCATCCCGTAGTCGAGCGCGAAGCGGCCCAGGTCATGGTCCGTGATGGGGCGGGGAAACAGGGAGGGAGCGCTGTGGGCGTGCATGTCGATCGCTCCGCGGAGCAACTCCATGTCCCTTCGTTGCACGAATCGCCTCCTGCTTGCCCGTGTCCTGCCGGTTCCCATGCGGTCGCCGGTTCCCGAGACGTGGTCTCGGGGCGTCCGGCAACCCTCGCCGGATGCTACAGGGGGGCGTAGCGGCTCAACCCGAGTGAAGCGAGTAGCTGGTGCTACGACCCCGTGCGGAGCTTCGGACGAGGATTCCGCGGTCTACCAGGGCTGTTATGTCGCGCAGGGCGGTGTCCTGGGAGCATTTGGCTAGCTTCGCCCACTTCGAGCTGGTCAGCTTGCCCTCGAAACCGTCCAGGAGTCGGCCGAGAACCCTGCGCTGGCGCGCATTGAGCGGGACGCCTTCGACCTGTTGCCAGAAGCGGGCTTTGGTGAGCACGGATGCGAGGGTGGTCTCGGCTCCGTCGATGGCTCGGCCGAGGCACGCCAGGAACCACTCCACCCACTCCGTGATGTCCGGTGTTCCCTGCTGGGTTCGCTCGAGGATCCGGTAGTAGCCGCGGCGTTCCACCCGGATCTGCGATGACATGCTGTAGAAGCGTTGTGAGCTGCCCTCCGAGCGGGCGAGGGCCATGTCAGCAATCGCCCGGGCGATGCGTCCGTAGCCGTCGTCGAAGGGATGGATGGTCACGAACCACAGGTGCGCCAGCGCCGCCCTGAGGATCTCGTCAGTATCCGAAGGCTCGTTGAACCATCTGAAAAAAGCGTCCATCTCGCTGTCGATCCGCTCCGCCGGGGGTGCTTCGAAGTGCACTCGCTCCTTGCCGATGGGCCCCGAGATCACCTGCATCGGGTCCGGTACGGTCGTCACGCCAGCCGCCCACGATGATCGGTCGCATCCGGCTACGCCCGGTCGGGAGGAGAGCCGCCTGCCAGCCCCACAGCCGGTCCACTGTCAGGGGCTGGTCATAGTTGCCGATTGCGTCCAGCATCATCTCCACCACGCCCTCGACCTCGTCTTCCGCATGGCGGAGGCCGCCGATGTCCATGCCGAGGCGACGCCCGACAGCCGAGCGGACCTGTTCCAGGTCGAGCCGCTCGCCCTCGATATCACTGGATTTGTGAGCGTCCTGGGTCAGGGTCTCGAGTATCGCCTCCTGCCGGAGATCGTGTCCCAACGACTGCATCCGGCCCACCAAGCGTCCCTGTCTGTAGCGGACAG
>JAPPGV010000094.1 GCA_028821235.1 bacterium | reverse complement strand
TCGATGTCATCTCCTACGTCGCAGACCGCATCCTGGTGATCTACCTGGGCCAGATAGTCGAGGAAGGGACTGCCTCCGATATCGTGGCCCGACCCGCCCATCCCTACACACGGGCGCTGCTCACGGCCAGTAGCTTGCCGGATCCCCCGGACCCTCTCGAACTCGCGGTCGACGTGCGGGATGCTTCTGCCGTACCTACAGGCTGTCGCCTCGCCCCCCGCTGCCCGCTCGCCGAAGACCGGTGCTCGGAACCCCAGCATCTCGTGGCGTCGGATGGAAGATCGGCACGGTGCTGGAAGGCCGAGTCGGCGCTGCACTAGTTCCTAGTTGCGAGTTATGTTGGATTACCACTGCCCACTGCCCACTGCCCACTGCCCACTGCCCACTGACCGCCGGCAACTCTTTGGGCTGTAAAGGGAACACCTCAGAACAAGCGCCCGCCCGTGACCCTGAGTTCCGCTCCCGACACGTAGCTCGCATCCGGCGACAGGAGCCAGGTGACGGTCGCAGCCATCTCATGGAGGTCCGGGAACCTCCCCAGAGGGGTCCGGGACAGGTAGGTGGCTCGGACTTCGTCGGTGGTGCCCGCGGTGAGCGGTGTCCCGGTGAACGAAGGAAGGATGGCGTTGACCCTCACTCCGAGCGGTCCGAGTTCGTTGGCCGCGACCCGCGTGGCGCCAATCAGCCCCGCCTTGGATGACACGTATGCTGACTGGCCGGGGTTGGATCCGTACGCCGCCAGGCTGGAGATGTTGACGATCGCGCCTGAGACGTTATCCGGGCGCTGGCTCTCGCCGGCGACCCAGTGTCTTGCGAACAGGATCATGGCGGCTATCGCAGCTATCAGGTTCACCTCGATGACCCAGCGCACGCGATCGAACGACATGTCGACAAGCGGATCGGGGGCCCCCACGCCGGCACAGTTGACGAGCGCGGTCGGAGTGGCTGCCAACCGGGTTACCTCGTCGAAAGACGACTCGAGATCGCCGACGGACGTTACGTCGGTACCCAGCAACAATCCGGGGAATCCATGGTCGGTTCGGGAAGCGACCACGTCGGGGAGATCAAGTCCGGCGACCGTCCAACCGCCGGCCTGTAACGCCTCGCAGATCGCCGTGCCCATGCCGCCGAGCGCGCCCGTCACGATGACAACCCGCGCATCGCCCGCCCCGATCGATACGCCGTCGCCACCCGGGACGATCACTTCGATGCCTCCCCTCCTGCGTATTCGATCAGGCGGCGCGCGTTGCCGGAGAGGACTTTGCGGAGCGAGTCCTCAGGCCAGCCGAGACTGACATACTTCTTCCATGCATCGAGGGGCTGGAAGGGGAAGGCGCTGGCGTAGATCACCTTGTCGGAGATCAGCGTCCCGGCTGCGTCCCGGAACACATGGGCGCCGGGATGGAAGGCGTAGATGGAGGCTTCGAGATAGATGTTGTCGTTCCGGTAGGCCGTGGCCACCAACTCCTCCGATCGGGGCCAGCATCCGTGCGCGATGACCAGGCGCAGATCCGGGAAGGTGCGGGCTATCCGTTCGAACGGTCCCGGGTTTCCGTAGAACTGACCCACGAAGGGTCCGACCGTGAGGATGGCGACGAGCTTGTTGGCGGCCGCGAACTCGAAGATGGGGAACATGACCGTGTCGTCGTCCCATCCGAGCGGCTGGACGGCGAGGGGATCCCCCGGGGGATCGAGCGCGATACCGATGTTTCTGCTGTCCGCGGCCGCGGCGGCAAGTTCCGCCTCCCGATCTGTGGAGTGCGGGTTGATCCCGTAGGCGGTGAACAGGAGACCCCCCGTCCCCGCAGCCGTCTCTCTCACATAATCATTGCTCAGGCGTGCCCAGGCGCTGCGCCGTCCCGTGAACACGCCCATCTCGATGTTCTGCCGTCGGGCCTCGTTCGAGAAGTACTCCAGCGGCACGGGCGCCGGCTCGGGTATCCCGAATCTGCGCCACAGCAGTGCGTAACCCGGTCCGGTGTACAGGTTCATGTACTCGGTGGTGTTGGGTCGGACACGGAAGTCGATGACCTTCATACTGTGCTCCTATCGTCGGCTGGTTGCTTCGACATTTCCATCTTCTACCGATCGGGTCATCCTACGTTCGCGCCGCCATCCACCATGACGGATGCGCCCGTCATGAAGCTCGACGCTTCATCGAGCAGGAACAACACCGTCGCGGCGACATCCTCGGGCACCCCGACCCTGTTCATCGGTACCGATCCGGCCATCCGCTCGATCCACTGCTCTTTTGAAAGCCCATCGGCTTCGAACCCGGTCCTGGACATGGGCGTCAGGATCGGTCCGGGAAGCACGCAGTTGACGCGAATGCCGCGATCGGCCAGCTCGACTGCAGCCGAACGCGTCAAGCCTTCGACTCCACCCTTGGCTGCGCTGTACGCGGACATCCCGGCCATACCCTTTCGCGACAGTACGGAACCTACGAGGACGATCGAGCCGCCGCCCGACTCTGCCATGGCAACGGCGCAGGCTTCCAGCAGCCAGTAGGACCCCAGGAGGTTGACGTTGACAATTGCCCGGACCCGGTCCCATTGCGAACCACCGATCGCCTGCCGAGCCGCTGCTCCACCGATCCCGGCGCATGTGGCGAGACCGTCGATCCTCTCGACTCGGCTCCTCACGTGGGCGACCGCTCTATATACGGCGACTGGATCTGAGATATCGCACTCCACGAATAGCACCCGGTTGCCGCGAAGCTGGTCTTCAGGGGGCTGCTGGAGGTCGAGGATCGCGACAGACCGACCTCTGTCCTGCAATCCCTCCACCACCGCCCTCCCGATACCCGACGAACCCCCGCTGACAATGGTCGTAGCGGACCCGGATGTCATCTGTCGCCGCTCGTCCGTAGCCTCGAACGGGGGTCTAGCGACAGCGAGGGCGCGGCGCCCCGGGCCGGCGGAACGGGCCTGTCCTCGAAGGATCGGAAAGCTGGGGCGTCGAGCCTCACGCCGGGAGCGTTCGCCGGATCGGGGTCCCGATCACGACGCCCGGAGACGTTCAGGTTGCGGAAGCTCTTGAAAGGGGGCCTGAGTGGAAGGTCGATGATCACTTCTCAGCTCTGATGTACGGTTAGCGTATCATCTTGTGCTGCGCCCCGTTCGGGATCCCAGTGCAGGGGCGATCAAGCACGGTAGGGGCGAGCCCCGGTGATTGCCGGCCCCTGCCGAGTTCACCGACAACACAATGGCGGGACATCTCCGACGCCAGTTCGGGGGTTAGCCACCGGGGATGAAAAAGGTGCCGGTTTCCACCTAACGCCACGTAGCTCGATGGAACGCGGTCTTAGAGTGAGGCGGACGGCACGGTCAGAATCCTCGGAGCGCCACGGCGATGACAATGCCACCAACCACGGTCACCCACCCGACGATCCACCGAGTCTGAGCGGTCAGCCTCTCGGAGATATGGGTCTTCAAGTCGGCAACGGCCTTCTCAACCTTGGATTCCATCCGTGCCTCTACCGCAGCGTCCTTCGCATCGACTAGCGACTCGGTCACTGTACCAGCCATTACAACCCCTTCATTTAAGGTGTAGTCAATCATATGCAATGATCTTAGATATGACTAGTGGTGTTGTGGATAGAAACAGCAGTTACGCGACATGGCGGACACTTCGTGGCGGTATGGCTACGCACAGGCCTGCATGTGAGGGCGGGTTGGTCCCGAGGCCACGTCGTCACCCGCCAGGGTGGCTCACCGATGTCCCTACGGAGAAAGAGAGTCCGGCCCCCGTTCCGGCATTGATGTGGTCTATAATCCGGGCAGCGGTAGGTTGCTGATCGGGTGAAGGAGTCGGTATGGCGACAATCGAACTCGACCA
>JAPPGV010000093.1 GCA_028821235.1 bacterium | reverse complement strand
CACCGAGTCACGTGCGTTGGCACGGCGTCGGTTGTTCCTTGACAACCCGTCCCGTCACAGGTAGTTTCAATCTGATGTGGGACACATAGTGGGATACTAAGGAGAGGGAATTGCCCAAACTCACCGCAGCGTTCGTACGATCAGTCACCAAGCCAGGCAAATACGGCGACCAACACGGCCTCATCCTCCGAGTCCAACCCACCGGATCCAAACAATGGATATGGCGCGGAACCATCAGCGGCCGCCGACGAGACCTCGGCCTCGGCGGCTACCCCTACGTGACCCTGGCCGAAGCACGCGCCAAAGCCTTCGAATACAAGAGAACAGCCAGAGCAGGCGGCGACCCCACCAGACTCCACCCAGACCAGATCCCCACATTCCTGGCGGCTGCGGAAGCCGTGATCTCCCTACACGCCGGCAAATGGAAACCAGGCGGAAAATCCGAAGCCCAATGGCGTTCCAGCCTCGCCACCTACGCCACACCACTGATCGGCACCAAACGGGTACACGAAATCACCACCGCAGACGTGATGGCATGCCTCGTGCCGATCTGGACCACCAAACCAGAAACAGCCAAACGAGTACGTCAACGGATCAGCGCGATCATGAAATGGGCCATCGCCGAAGGCCACCGATCTGACAACCCCGCCGCCGACGCCGTCACAGCAGCACTACCCAAACAGAACAGCGTCGGCAGGAAACATCACCGCGCGCTGCCACACCACCAAGTCGCCGACGCGTTGGCCACAGTCCGCCAGTCCGCACACCCGCTGACGGTACGGCTGGCGTTCGAGTTCCTAGTACTCACAGCAGCACGCTCAACAGAAGTAAGAGGCGCCACCTGGTCCGAGATCAACCTCAACACAGCCACCTGGACAATCCCAGCCCAAAGGATGAAAGCCGCCCGCCAACACAGAGTACCCCTATCCGAAAAAGCCATCGGCGTGCTAGCCGAAGCCCGCCGCCACTCCGATGGCAGCCCCTGGATATTCCCCACCAAAACCGGCGAGCAGATCCCATCATGGGTCCTCACCAAACTACCCACACGCCTCAACCTCGAAGGCACCCTCCACGGCATGCGCAGCACATTCCGAGACTGGTGCGGCGAACAAGGCATCCCCCGCGAAGTAGCAGAAGCATCCCTAGCACACCGCATCGGCAACGCCGCCGAACAAGCATACGCCCGCAGCGACCTCCTCCAACGCCGCCGCCAACTCATGGAAACCTGGGCACAATACACCAACCCCAAGTAAATCGATCAACGCTCGGTGACACTCCCCTAAAGGCGGAGGAACTTCAACTCTGACCGACGCAGGGGCACAGGTCAACGTCAACAGGCGGCGTGTACCAGACGATCTCCCCGTCGGGTGATTGACTCCTCCTGATGTGACGATAAGGGGGTTTGCAGGAGTGGACGGAATGGCAGGTCTCGGCTCCCATCCCGGGGAAGTCGCCGCGTCTTGGCCTAGGCCGCGGGCCACGCTGCTACGGCTCGGCCTGTCGTGGTTCTGGGGAGCACGAGTAGGTCCATTTCTCCGGGTTTCGCGGCCCGGTCGCCGTATAGCGAAGTCTGGGTGGGTCGGCGGAACGGGGCCGGGGTCACATCTACGTCTCGGCCGCTAGCGATCTCGGCGAGAATCGGGAGGACCACGTTGAACGTTCGCTCGCGGGCGTCGCAGCGCACCAGCCACGCGGCGTCGGGGTGGGCTCTCTGTGCCGTTGCTGAGAACACGCGGCGCAGCATTGTCCGGTACGCGACGATGTCGACGTACTTCTGCTTGGTATCCCACTTTGGCAGTGCGGGGCCCTCTCCGATTGCCCACAGCCTCAGCCAGCTGTCGGCTCGGTAGTCGGTGACCGCGCTGTACGGGGGTGATGTCACAATTAGCCGGGCGGGCTTGGCCGCAGGTGCCATGTCGGTGGCGGAGTCGCCGAGGGACACGGTCACGCCGGGGCTGTGGGACCTTTCGGGGATCCCTTTGCGGTAGCGCCAGTCGACTCTGGCGTTGAGGAAGCTGACGGGCTCGACTTCGGGCGGCGTCTCGTAGCCGTTGTCCTTCCACCAGCGCACGCAGTAGCCCGGCGACATGGCCCGGCAGTGTCGCATCTGGTTCGAGAGTCCCTGGGGGATCTTGCTGTGCAGGTAGTGGAGGATCAACGCGGCGACTGTTCTGTCGGTGGTGTCATGTCGCCATTGCAGCTCGCGGCGAGCGGCGCGTAGGAACCGAAGAACGGTCGGGCAGAACGCGAGTGCCTGGAACTCCGATGTGGGCTCGCTGTCCTCCAGCGAGGCGGACTCGGAGATGCCTCGGATGCGCTGTTTCACTGTCTCCGGGTCGGGGGCGGGGGCTGTTTTGGTCGCGGCGTACACCCAGGCGACCGGGTTGATCTCGCACGCGAGGGCATCCCTGCCAGCGACCATGGCGGCGTAGGGGACGGTTCCTCGGCCGCAGAAGGGGTCTAAGACCAGGTCTCCGGGGTGGGTGAAGCGGCCTATGGCGTCCTGGGCGAATCTGAAGGGGAACATGGCGTAGTAGGGACCCAGACGAGCCCATCGGGCCTCGGGAGTGGCGAACCCTACGCTGCAGTCGGGTGCTGGCTTTATTGAGGCGGCTGTCATCGGTCCGAGAAGATTGAGGCCAGTATCTCTGTGCCGCGGCGCAGCGGCACGGCGGCATGCAGATGAGCCCGCGCCAGTGGGGCGAACCCGTCCTTGTAGAGGTGGGTGCCCAACTCGTCGATGAGGTCCAAGGCGTCACCAGCGCGCGGGTAGGCGATCCCCTCCACGCATGCCTGGTCTGCTCCCTGAGCGTTGACGATCGGCAGCGTCAAAGCAGCGTGCTGTCCGCCCTGCGACTTGTACATCAGGTGTCGGCCGTAGTAGGTCGCCTGCCCGTAGGGCTTGGCGTCCAGCGGTCGTAGAGCGATGTGTTGGTGGATGTAGCTGAACGTCGGGGCCATCACCGCGCCCGGCTGCAGTCGGCCGCGCTCTCCTCGGGCTGCGGACCAGTCAAGGGTCTCAAGGTGGTCCATGAACATTCCGCTCTTCTCGACTCCTAAGAGGAGCACGCCCGCGCCGCCCTTGTACAGGGAGAGTCGGTGGAGCCGGGCTAGTTCGTCTTGTATGTGCTTCTTGAGCCACGCCGCCATGCCGAAGATGGCGAGCGGGCCGTCCATAATGAATCCGATCCCGTCGAGCACATCTAACCGGTCGTGGCGCTCGAACCAGCGGATCAGGTTGACCATGGACAGGTGCTCTACAACGATCCGCACCATCGTGAAAGCCTGCTCGCTGCTGCCGTAGTCCTCGAACCTCTCGTGGCAGCGCAGCGAGTCCGACGGGTACACCGTCTCTCCACACGCTTCACAGTTCGTCAGGTCAAACCGCGGGGTTACCTGCTGGTCGCAGAACTCGCCGGGGCATTGGATGGGGGCCGACCGGTCGTTGGTGATGGCTCGCAGCGTCCCCAGCAGGGTCTCGTGGTCGCCGGAGAGGGTCGCTCCGCTGATCTCGCGGTGCACGACTTGTCGGAAGAACCTCTTGGGGGTGTCCGCGTCGGCGGACTTGCCTATGACATTGCGTCCGGGTAGCACAGCGCTGAGAGTGTGGCACTGTTCGAGCGTTCTAACGGCGGCGGGGCTCGGGATGGGATCGGTGGCGCTCCTGCCCATTCGGGCGAGTTCCCGCAGATCTGCCAACGCGATTACGACCGCGGCGATGTTCAGCAGGGAGGCTTCTGCTCCCGGGTGGCCGTTCTCGACCCTCGATGTCACAGTCGAGCCGTCTATGGCAATGAGGGACTTCACTCTCGCCGACCCGCGGTGCGGCGCGATCATGGAGGGCAGGGCTACAGGTTTCGTGGATGCCGACTTCTTGATCTCGCCGTCGAAGTCGCGGACAGCCGGGTTGTCGACTAGTCGGGCCAGTGTGTGGCCCGTGGCGTACTCACCTTCGTACGGCACTCTAGGGGCCGGTCCCGATTGTCGGGGCTTCGAACTCATCGATCTGTACCGGGACCGTGAACCGGCTGGAGCGGGTCTTCATCTTCACGTAGCCAACCTCGTTGACAGCGATGATTCCGTCCGTGAAGTCCGCGAAGTCGTTGAACTTGGCGAGCTGGCGGGTCTCATCGGTGTTGTTGAGGTGGGCTATGAACCAGTTCTCGGTGTTCTTCAGGATGTTCGCATGAACCGATGACGGCTCCTGGGTCGAGTACACGATGCCGATGTTGAACTTCGCCCCTTCTTTGGCGGCCCTCACCCAGATATCGGACATGTCGTTGCTGTCGCGTGGCAGCAGGGTGTGAGCCTCCTCTACGTAGACGATCACCGCCGGGGGCTCGGAGAGTTCGCCAGTGGGTCCCACCGGCTGTGGATTGATGAATGCGTGCTGCTGAGTCCGGAATATGGCCCGCATCACATCGCGGGCGGCCGCCTCGTTCATCTGCGGATCGCCGGTGGACTGGTCCACAATCACCAGTCGGCCGGCTTGGAGATGCTTCACAATCTCGTCTGTGTAGTTCGATCTAGCCGCCGGGTCATGCCAGACACGAGCGGACCTCAGCACGTTCAGGCCGCGGGTGTTGGAGAAGATCTTGAGCAGATCCAGAAGCCGGCTGTCGGACCACTTCTTGCCTCCTCTGCGTTCATAGGCGCTGTCGAAGTCACGGAAATCCTTGGTGTCTACGAACTCTGACATCGCTCGCGCGAAGTCTCCGGCCCTCGGCCAGGTCTTCAACGACACTTCGGACTCGTTAACGAAGTTCCTCATGGCGTCGCTTCGGCCCATGGCCTCTCTGAGGTGCTTGTTGAAGAGGCCTCTTGTGTCCGGGGCATAGCTCGGGGCTCCGTACCCAGCGGCGGCGAGTATCGCTCGATAGATGAGCAGCGCTCTGCGGTACCTGGTCCAGGCGCTGTGGTCTGCGGGGTTCTGCGGCGGCACCATGTCCTGGCTCACGAAGGGCTTGATGTACCCGGCGGTCTCGCCCGATAGGTAGTTGTCGAGTATCTGTTTGCCTTGGGTCAGGCTGCTTAGGGAGTCGCTGGCGTCGTTGCGGTCCGGGGGGCCGACGGGTTCGCGCTCACCGTAGAAGTTGAACTTGGTGATCTTCCGGTTAGGGTCGTGCCGGTGGGGGTGCAACCCATAGGTGACCACGTCGTTGGGACCTGCCCACTCGTGGTTGCCCACATTGCGCAGGCAGCCTTGGTCCTGGGGATTGGCGTTGGCGTACTCGCCGTCCGGGTCGAAGATGATCTGCCCGACTCGGGTGCCGTCCTCATGCTGTCGCATCTCGAACACGGCGCTGGCGATGATCTTGACGGTGTTCGACTTTCCGGTGCGGGTCATCCCAAAGAGGGCTGTGCGTTGAGCGACGAAGTCCCCAGCCGAGATATTCACCGCGGCCGCGTCAGGAGGCGTCGCCGTGGCATAGCGGACGTGGCCGATCTTGGTGATCTGGGTCCCATCGTCGGCTCGGCTGGCGCTGTTGACGATCTGCTCCAGGTCATCGCCGGTGGGCTTGTGCACCTTCAGGCCCCGCCCGCTGTAGAAGTTGTCCACGTCGCTGCTGAACCGCCACTGGGCGTCGCTGTCGTCCAGCGGCTGGTACATCCCGAGAATCCGGCAACTCACCCCTGAATACCTCATCAAGTTCAAGGTGAACAGGTCCGTCACGTCGCTGTCATCCCAGTTCCCGGTGCTGTCCGCCACTCGCTGGGCAGCGTCGAAGCGGGCCTGCCGCATCGACATGTCATTCGGCAGCGGGGTGCTCGATACCACCCGTAGCAGCAGGCGGGGCGCGCCCGGGTCAGGAAGGTCGTCTTCGCCGAGCCTCACGGCGACCAGCAGGCATCCCTGCTGCACGCCGCCTACGGCCTGCCTAGCGCTGTCGTGCAAGAGAAAGTCGGCTGTCGTGTAGTCGATCTGAATGACATCACCGACCAAGCGCCCCGGATCAACGAACGTCTGCTTTTGCTGGTCGTGATCGTCCACGATCTCAGCGAGTGCGTCACTCAACCCCCTGGGACTGCCGGACTCGCTCATTTGCTCCTTGCTGGTCGGTGTCGGCGCAGCATGATGGTAACCATCCCAGGCCAACACGACGGCGAGCACCACACCCGCGAGTCGGAAACTGTCACACGATTCCTGTACAACCCCCGGGCATGGTGTGCGTGGTGTGCGGGTGATGGAACCCATCCGTGAGGTATCGGAACGACTCCTCGAACAGGCCGGTTCTCTGCCCGGCCAGCGAGGCATCGATGCAACCAGCGGGCCTATACGGGGTGATGCACGCCCCCGACTGGCGAACTAGATACGCGAACGATCTACGCAAAGTAATGTGAGCAAACTAGTACTACAGGCTTAGGATCGTAGAAGGTGCTGGCTGGAGGTAGGTTGAGCCTATGGCGATTCCTGCAAGTAGGTATCCCGCGCTCAAGACGCGCGATGTGTTGAGATTGCTGGGCAAGATCGGCTACGAGATCGAGCGGCAGCGGGGCTCACATCGGAAGGGTTCATTTTGGCTTTTGCTCTTGATTTGTGGTCGGTTTGGCGCTTAAATGGTCTCGGGCGGAGGTTGGCTGGTTCTGGAGGACTCATGGTGAGTGTGC
>JAPPGV010000092.1 GCA_028821235.1 bacterium | reverse complement strand
GTTCGTGGCCCGCAACTTCGCCTACGACCTGGACGAGGAGTTCGACCGGATGCAGCGGGTCATCCTCGCTCAGGACAAGCCGGTGGTCGAGTCACAGCGTCCGGAGGAACTCCCGGTGGAGTTGACCGCGGAGATGCACGTGAAGGCGGCCGACCTGGGCACCGTGATCTACCGACGCTGGCTGATGGAGTTCGCCGACGGGAAGATCGAGCTGGCACCCACCGCGTGACCGACCGGCCTGCCGTGGTCATCGTCGGGGCCTCCCTCGGTGGCTTCCGTACTGCCCACACCCTGCGGCGTCTCCGGTTCGAGGGCCGGATCATCCTGGTGGGGGACGAGTCCCACCTTCCTTACGACCGTCCGCCCCTCTCCAAGGAGGTCCTGACGGAGGAGAAGGCACCGGACGACACGTACTTCCGGGCGCGCGGTTTCTTCGAGGATCAGGGCATCGAGTTGAGGCTCGGCTCGCCGGCGGTGGGCCTGGACGGCGACCGCCGCACGATCACCCTCGCCACCGGTGAGCAGCTCGGATACGACGCAGCGGTGATAGCCACAGGCGCCCGTCCCCGGCGCCTCCCGGGAACGGAAGGCCTGCCCGGTGTCCATGTGATGCGCACCCTGGACGATTCCGCATCGATCCGGTCGGCTCTCGACCGGGCGAGGCATGTGGTAGTGGTCGGGGCGGGCTTCATCGGCAGCGAGGTGGCGTCCAGCGCTCGAGACCGGGGGGCGGATGTGACGGTCCTAGAGGCTGCCGGACAGCCCCTGGTGGCGGCGGTGGGCGCCGAGGTGGGGCAGCGTTGCGCCGTTCTCCATGACCTCTACGGGACCGAACTCCGGTGCGGCGCCGGCGTGGAGGGCATCGACCGGACTCCCGATGGCCTGGCGGTCCGCCTCGCCGGCGGCCCGGCGATCGGATGCGACCTGGTGGTGGTCGGAATCGGGGTGATCCCGAACATCGAGTGGCTGGAGGACTCGGGGATCGAGATCGACCGGGCGGTGCTGTGCGACCAGCACATGCGCACCTCGTTGCCCGATGTCTACGCGCTGGGCGACCTGGCCTCCTGGTACAACCCCAGGTACGGCGAGCGGATGCGTGTCGAGCACTGGACCAACACGGTCCAGCAGTCCACCACCGTGGCCCGCAACATCGTGGCTGCCATGTCCGGTGCCGACCCGGTCGCCTATGACGGCATCCCATACTTCTGGTCCGACCAGTACGGGCACCGCCTGCAGCTGGTGGGCCGGGCGACAGGAGACGAGCCGGCATTCGTTCACGATCCGCCCGATCAGCCAGCCATGATGGCCCTGTACCGCGACGGTGATCGGCTGGGAGGCGCCTTCGCCATCGACACGGTGGGTCCGCTCATGCAGATGCGGAGCCTGCTGGTCCGCGACGCCGGCTTCGATGAGGCCCTCGAACTGGCATCGGAACTCGCGTAGGCGGGCCGGGTCGCCGCGGGCGCACACATCCCGAGCCGCGTGTCGTCGGCCGGAGCATGTCACACCCGGTGGCTAGCTTCGGATCATGACTGCAACACGCGATGCCGGTTCGGGATTCTGGCTGGCCTTCGAGTCCACGGGAGGCTGTCTCGTCTATGCCGAACCCCCTGTGTTCGTCCAGTCGGTGGAGGAAGCACGCCGCACCATGGTAAGGACCGCCGGGGAGGTGCTGGAAGAACGTAGGCCTGCAGGTCCCGATCCCGCGCACTTCCTGTTCCCATCCGGAGGGGAGCGCGGTTGGGACGACCTGGTCCGGTGCGAGTCCTCCCGCTGCTACGACCCGAGCGTCCCGGAAGAGGGCATGAAGGTCTCCTACGTGCTGTACGAGCAAGGAGGCCTGGAGGGAGTCGGTGGGATCATGTGGACCTATGGCGTCTACCTGACGGTCAAGGGTTCTCCTGAGATCTGGGATCACCCCGCCCACGTGCCCTGCGGCCTGTACCTCATCGACGACTGATCAGGCGCACAGAAGCCGCTTCGCTCCGGTAGTACAGTCACCGCGTGAGCATCCACATCCGCAGGAGGGTGATTTGGCGCGGGCAGCTAACCCATGAGCGACTCTGATCAGGTGCGTATCGGCGTGATCGGCGCCAGTCCGCCCGGCTTCGGGGACCGGGCCCACCTGCCTGCCATCCGGGCTGCCGAGGGCTTGG
>JAPPGV010000091.1 GCA_028821235.1 bacterium | reverse complement strand
TCAGGTACGGGAGCAGGCCGTGGCGCCCGCCCTCCCGGCCGAACCCGGACTCCTGGTAGCCGCCGAAGGGCGAGGCCGGGTCGAACTTGTTGTAGGTGTTGGCCCACACCACCCCGGCGGCGAGCCGGTCGGCCATCCACAGGATGCGGGCGCCCTTGGAGGTCCAGACACCGGCGGACAGGCCGTAGGGCGTGTTGTTGGCCTTCTCCACCGCCTCGGCCGGGGTGCGGAAGGTCATGATCGACAGCACCGGGCCGAAGATCTCCTCCTGGGCGATGCGATGGCTCTGGGAGACGCCGGTGAAGAGGGTGGGGGCGAACCAGAAGCCCCGTTCGGGCAGCACGCACGGCGGCTGGTACATCTCGGCGCCTTCCGAGACGCCGATGTCCACCAGGTCGGTGATCCTGTCCAGCTGGGCCCGGCTGTTGATCGCGCCCACGTCGGTGTTCTTGTCGAGCGGGTCGCCCACCCGCAGGTGGGTCAGGCGGAGGCGCAGCTTGTCCATCAGGTCGTCGAAGATGGACTCCTGGACCAGGAGGCGGCTGCCGGCGCAGCACACGTGGCCCTGGTTGAAGAAGATCCCGTTGATGATCCCCTCGATGGCCTGGTCGAGGGGCGCATCTTCGAAGATAATGTGGGGCGCCTTGCCGCCCAGCTCGAGCGTCAGTCGCTTGCCGGTGCCGGCCAGGCGGCGCTGGATCTGCTTGCCCACGGTGGTGGAGCCGGTGAAGGCCACCTTGTCCACATCGGGATGGCCCACCACCTCGGCGCCGGTCCGGCCGTTGCCGGTGAGGATGTTGAGGGTGCCGGGGGGGAGGCCCGCCTCGGCGGTCAGCCGGGCGAAGGCCAGGGCGCTCAGGGGGGTGGTCTCGGCCGGTTTCAGCACCACCGTGTTGCCGGTGGCCAGGGCCGGGGCCACCTTCCAGGCGATCATCAGCATCGGGAAGTTCCAGGGGATGACCTGGCCGACCACGCCCAGCGGGGCGGTGTCGAGGCCGGGGAAAGCGTATTCGAGCTTGTCGGCCCAGCCGGCGTAGTAGAAGAAGTGGGCGGCTGACAGGGGCAGGTCGATGTCGCGGGACTCGCGGATCGGCTTGCCCCCGTCGAGCGTCTCGAGCACGGCGAACTCCCGGGACCGCTCCTGGAGCATCCGGGCGATCCGGTAGAGGTACTTGGCCCGCTCGGCGCCCGGCATCCGGCCCCAGGCGCCCTCGTAGGCCTTGCGGGCCGATCTGACGGCTCGGTCGACGTCCTCGGCGCCTCCCTCGGCGACCCGGCTGAGGGTCTCCTCGGTGGCCGGGTTGACGGTGGGGAAGAAGCGGTTGGTCCTGGGCTCTCTGGGCGCTCCGTCGATCCAGAGGTCGTAGCTGGGGTCGACGGTGACGACATCGGTGGACTCGATGGAAGCCACGTAGTCGAGGCCGGTCGGGACGATCTCGGGACGCTGGGCGGGGCTCATGGGCTCAGCGGGGGTGGTGGGCTCTTCGGAGGGGTTCATCCGGCGGATCAGTCCTTGGTGAAGTAGTCGGGCGACTGGTAGTGGCCGTCACGGAGCCAGCGGATCTGCATGAGCAGGTCGTTGACCAGGCTGGAGGCCCCGAAGCGGAACCGGTCGGGGGTCAGCCAGTGGGGCCCCAGGGTCTCCGACAGCAGGACGAGGTAGCGGATGGCCACCTTGGCGGTGCTGATCCCTCCGGCCGGCTTCATCCCCACGGGCGTGCCGGTGGCGGCGTGGAAGTCGCGGATGGCCTCGAGCATCACCAGGGTCACGGGCAGGGTGGCGGCGGGGGAAACCTTGCCGGTGGACGTCTTGATGAAGTCGGCACCGGCGGCCATCGCCAGCATCGAGGCCCTCCGCACGTTGTCATAGGTGCTGAGCTCGCCGGTCTCGAGGATGACCTTGAGGTGGGCGGGCCCGCAGGCCTCCTTGACCGCCACGATCTCGTCGTGGACCCTGAGAAAGTCGCCGGAGAGGAAGGCGCCCCGGTTGATCACCATGTCGATCTCGGTGGCGCCGGCGGCTACCGCCCAGGCGGTCTCCACGGTCTTGACCTCCAGCGGGGCCTGGCCGGACGGGAAGTAGGTGGCCACCGACGCCACGGCCACGCCGCTGCCGCTTCCGGCGAGGGCCTTGACGGCGTGGGGCACCATGTTGGGATAGACGCAGAGGGCGGCCACCGGGGGGATGGAGGGATCGGTGGGATCCGGGCGGATCGCCTTGGAGGCCAGCTGGATGACCTTGCCGGGGGTGTCGCGGCCCTCCAGGGTGGTCAGGTCGCACATCCGGATGGCCAGTTCGAGCGCCGCCAGCTTGGACTCCCGCTTCACGGAACGGGTGGACAGGGCGCCGGCTCGCTCCGCCACGCCCACCTCGTCCACGGAGGGGACCGCCCGGAGGAAGGAGTCGATCGTCCTCGGCGAAACGGAGGGACCGAGGATCGGGGATGCGGGGGCGGTGGTGGCCGGAGCTGACATGGTGCCCGGAAGGGTACCCGAGTGTGGGTTGGCCGGTTCGTGGCGCGTGAGGTAATGGGGTCGGCGGGGTTGCGATCCGGGGCTGCGCGCTGCGGAGTTGCTTGTGGCTCGGGGCGGTCAGGCGTGTGGCCGGTTCCTCCTGCACATATATATATACGTGTGGTCGCGTATATACGTGTGGTCGGGGGCCGCTGCGGGAGGCGTGCGGGGCGGACCAACCTCAGGCAGTGCTTACAGCCGCCCGGCAGGAACGGCCCGCACCATCCAGCTGGAGCGGCCCTCACAATCGGAAACGGACTAGGTCAACCCGACATTCGCTCCGCAGGGATCCTCCAACCATCTGGACGGCCTCGCGTGGCCGAAGCTCTACGGGCGCGGTTCGTGTGTCGTGTGGCTAAGACCACCTCTTGACAGACGCCAAGTCGACCGTCAGGTTCCGGAGGGCCGAACTCATCTCGGGAACCCTGTCGTCCAACCTCGCCTGGCCCCTCTCAAGTGTCGACACATCCACCCGCATGGACCGCAGCTCGGCCTGCAAGTCCCACAGCTTCTCCTCCAGCCTCTCGATGCGGTGCTCCGAGGACTTCAACGTCATCCTGTCGGGCAGCACGATCACGAAGATCACCCCGATCAGGCTCAGGAGAAATAGCCATGCCAGCCCTACATCCATTAGCTCACTCCTTACTACGGGCGTTCAAGAACGGCATCGAGAGACGCGGGCGGTGTGGCTCCCATCGGCCGGTCTCTGTGCCTATTGCTATGACGATAGTGTTATCTTGTTAACAATACGTCTGAAATTGATGAAAAACATTGCATTGTCACATGTTCGCCATTACATCTCGACCAGATAGGCCGTTGTATCCGGAATGCGACGACTCTGGTCCCAGACCGCCGTCGGCCTAGCTGGAGCTAGGAATCCTGGAGGATGCCTCCAGCTCCGGCGGATGGTCCCCCGAACACATGGGAAGCTAGTGGTCTAGGGGAGGCGATCGGAGCTATGACCGGACAAGCCTGAGCGCTGGTTCACTGCTGCGGACTGGGCCCTGTCCTTAGGCCCTACGAGCCGCCGGCGCCAACCTTCTCCTGCGGGGAGGAACTCCGCCGCTCGCCCTCCAACCTGCCGACATCGCGCATGATCTCGACGATGGCGGCTTCCATCCGTTCCGAGCGCGGCTTGAGGTAGCTGAGATCGTTCTTCACGACCGCCATATCTTTCTGCAAGTCCCCCACGTCGGACCTCAACTCAGCCATTTCCATGTCCTGCTTGTCGAAACGCCCGTCCTGCTTGTCGAAGCGCTCGTGCAGCATCTTCATCTGCGCGGCTATCGCACGCCAGAGGAGCCCCACCGCCAGACCCACGACACTGCCCAGCAGACCCAGCAGCGTGAGGAGTGTTCCCCAATCAACGAACTGTGCGCTCACCTGCATCTCCTTGGCTTGTCGATTCTACAGATTCGTGCCGCCGCGCGCCGTCGTGGATACCCTGTTTGTGAGCTGTGACCGTCCAACATACGTACTATATATCAATCCTCTTATTCTATTGGTTGGTCTATGGCAGAAGATTTTGTCATTCTGTCATCATTCTCAGAATAGACCAAGCAGCCATTACGGGCTGCTGACCGTGGCCGGGTGGCATCACGGCACGGGGGGAACCGGTGGGGTCGCGGCGGCGAGGCGGGGGCAATCCCGGAATGTGTCACACCCCGCCCTTACCATGCCGGGCATGGACATCATCACCGTCATTCTCGGTCTTGTTCTCGCCGGCGCTCTCGGGGCGGGGACGGGATTGGCCCTGGCCTGGCGGCGGGGTCGTGGCCCGGCCGCGCCGGTCGATCCCAACGCTCTGGTGGAGCAGATGGTGCGGGTGACCGGGCAGGCGTTCCAGACCCATCTCGAGACCGGCCGGGCCGAGATCCGGACCGGCCACGCCGAGATCGCCCGCGAGCGTGACGTCTTCGACACCAAGTGGGACCCGCTGGTCGCCAGGGTCAACGAGGAGCTGTCGGGCATCCGGGGGCTGGTGGCCGAGCTCCAGAAGGACCGCGCCGCCCAGCACGAGGGCCTCGCCGAGAGCCTGCGCAACGCCGCCGACCAGCAGAGCCGGCTGCTCGACTCCACCCAGCGGCTCAACGACATCCTCGGGAACTCTCAGGCCAGGGGCCAGTGGGGAGAGCGGATGGCCGACGACATCCTGCGTTCGGCCGGACTGATCGAGGGGGTGAACTACCGCAAGCAACTGACCACCAGCGCCGGCACCCGGCCCGACTTCAGCTTCGACCTACCGGACGGGCGGCTCCTCCACATGGACGTGAAGTTCCCCCTGGAGGCCTACGTCCGCTACCTGGAGTCCGGAACGCCCGACGAGGAGGAGGCCGCGGTCAAGGACTTCGGGAGGGCGGTGTGGCGCCACATCCTGGAGACGGCCCGGCGGGATGCCTACCGGGAGTCGATCAGCACGGTCGGGTTCGTGCTGATGTTCGTCCCCAACGAGCGGGTCTACGCCTTCATCCACGAGCACCACGCCCAGCTGCTGGACCAGGCACTGTCGGTGCGGGTGGTGGTGTGCTCCCCCTTCACGCTGTTCGGGATGGTCTCGCTGGTGCGCCAGGCGATGGACACCATCGCTCTGGAGCGGTCCTCCCAGGAGATACTCGACCACCTGGCCGTCTTCACCGAGGAATGGGGCCGCTACGTGGCGAAGGTCGAGCTGGCGGAGCGGCACCTGGGCCGTCTCAACTCCGCGTTCGGGGAGCTGACGACCACCCGGCAGCGGAAGCTGGAGCGGTCGCTGGACCGCATCGAGGACCTCAAGACCCGCACCCCCAAACCGGCCCTGGCCGGCGCACCCGACAGCGAGGGCGAC
>JAPPGV010000090.1 GCA_028821235.1 bacterium | reverse complement strand
GATGTCCGCAACGGCTTCGTATCCGTCGAGGCAGCCGAACGGGACTACGGCGTCGCGGTGGACCCGGCCACTTTCAGCGTGGACACAGCAAGAACGGCAAACCTCCGCGGCTGAGGAAACTCTGCCTAGTTGCTAACTAAGTCACTTGCGTATCAGCCACACCAATGTCGGGGCGATTATGGAGCGCCTTGGATTGAGAGTTCTCTGTCGAGGCGGGTGATGAGGCGGGTGACGTCTGGTGCTTCGAAGATTCTGTACCTTTGCTTGCCTACGCTCCGCACCACCAGTACCCCCGACTCGGTGAGCTGGTTGACCGCCTGGCCTGTTGCGACTGTCGAGCGTTGGATCGCCGCCGCGGCCGAGTCGACCGCAAAGATGGGGCGGGCGGGTAGAAGGCTCAGGAGGCGGTCAGCGGACGATCCGCGCCGGATCGACCCGGCCCGTGAGCGCAGGTCGGCTTCAAGGTCGGCAACAGCGTCCAGGTAGCGGTGAGCCTCCTGGCAAGCGTCGTGGACGGCTTCGAGAAACATGCCCAGCCATTGCTCCGCGGCATGGTCTCGAGCGGGATCGTCGGCGGTTCCGACATGCCGCCAGGCACTGAGTCCGTCGATGTACGAATCGGTGGATCGGGCCAGAACCGCGCTGATGGGCGGCACGAACGCCGGGGCAACCTCCCGCCTGCGCAGGACCGCGTGGATGAGTGCTCGCCCGGTGCGCCCGTTGCCGTCGGCAAAAGGGTGGATAGTCTCGAACTGGGCGTGCGCTATCCCGGCCTGTATCAGGGGTGGGAGGTCCGTGCGGTTCACGTAGGCCATCAGGTCGGACAACAGGGAGGGGACTTCTTCGGGCGGGGGCGGAACGAAGGATGCCTCCAAGGGCGAGTAGGCGCTGGCCCCGATCCAGTTCTGCGTATCCCGGATCCAGCCGCCCAGATCAGGGTGGGGCGACGCCGACATGAGCCGGCGGTGGACCTCCAACAGGTCCTCTGTGTGTAACGGATCGCTGCGGGCGGCCGAACGGATCGCTTCTTCCATCGCTTCCAGGTTCCCCAGCACCTCGATCGCCGTCCGGTCAGCCGACCGCCCGCCCGCTTGGTGCTCGGCTTCTGCGGTCAGCAGCCTCCGCGGCGAAAGCTCGATACCTTCGATACGCGACGACGCCACCGCCTCGACCCGCAACAACACGTATGCGAACGTGTCGAGAGGATGCGGTCCCCCGCCCGCCGCCCGTCGGTTCAGCGCCTCAACCGCCGACTCAGCGGCGCCAGCCGTTGCTATGACATCCACCGACAGCCGCGGCACCCACCCCGCCAGAAAGTCAGGCATATACGCCTCGTACCGCCCCCCGCGACGCTCGCGAGCCAACGGAGCCTCCAACCTCGGGCGCCAATACCTAGAAACGTACCGGCCCATAACCTTTCCCCTCAGCCCACTTAACTACAGTTTCTACTTTAACCTTAGGTTAAAACGATGGGGTCGGCTAGGGGGCAGCTACCGCGGACCGATCCCCGGTTGTGTGGCTTCCGGTCTTGGGTTAGGTAGATTCTTGTTCCAGCCCGCCCATATGGCAGCCGCGGTGCCCATGGTTTAGGTCGGTCCCAGCGACTGCTCGATTTCTTCGAAGGCTTCGCCGACCCGGTCCGGGTCGGAGGTATCGACGGTCAGTGTCAGGATTCCGTCTCCCAGCGTGGCCAGGCGGGCCGCGTCTAGATTGAGGCGGCTACCGCGGCGCCGGCCCGATGGAGTCGAATGGCGGTGGCCCTGCCCTGTCCCGAAGCCGCCCCCGTTACCACGGCTACCCGCCCGCTGAGGTCCAGTACGTCCATGTCGGGTGCGTTCATACCGTGCCCCTATTGGAATCTGGGGAGAGCGTACCGCCGGTGGCGCCGCCGTGTCCGGTCTCGGCGGGGCCCGGGTCGTGGCGCTCGGTCGCGCATTGTTAGCCCGCGGGAAACGGGTGGTGCAGGCGGGCGTTCAGGCATGGTGTTAGCCTGCGGCTTATGACCGGCTGGCTCGAAGAAAGACCCGCCGCGGCCCGAACTCGGCCCAATGTCCGTATCCCGATGCGCGACGGTGTCGAGTTGTCGGCCGACCTGTTCTACCCGGAGTCGGACGAGCCCGCTCCGGTGATCCTGAAGTACTACCCATACCGCAAGGACGACCTGCTGCGCGGCGCCACGGTGGATAACGTGGCCTATTACGCCGCCCACGGGTACATAACCGCCCTGCTCGACATCCGCGGGACCGGTGCCTCGGCAGGTGTGTCCGACCGGATGTTACGCCTCCAGGAGTGGGAGGACGGTTACGACGCGGTGGAGTGGTTGGCCGCGCAGCCATGGTGCGACGGCTCGGTGGGCATGACCGGGGTTTCCTACGGTGGTTTCTCGACCCTGCTCACCGCTGCCCAGGCGCCTCCCCACCTCAAGGCCATCGCACCGGTCTACGCCGGATGGGACCACTACGAGAACAGCCATCCGGGAGGGATGTGGCAGACGTTCATCTGGTCGGGCGCCTACAACGCCATGATGAGCGCGTTTTCCGCGGCGCCTCCGGCGGCCGATCCAGAAGGCGCCTGGTTGGAGATCTGGGAGGAACACCTCACCAACAACAAGCCGTGGCTCAACTCCTGGTTGCGGGACCAGGTCGATGGCCCCGCGTGGCATGAGGGCTCGATCCGGTACGGGCTCGAGAACATACAGTGCGCCACCTTCATCATCGGCGGCTGGCACGACATCTTCGTGTCGGACCCGTTCTACATGTATATGGGCCTGAATCCGGACGTTCCCAAGAAGCTAATGGTGGGCCCATACCTGCACACCCCGCCCAATATCGGGTTCCCGGGGCCGCGCGTCGATCATCTCCACGAGATCGTGCGGTGGTTCGACCAGCACCTGAAGGGAGAGGACACCGGGATCGTCGACGAAGCTCCCATCGCCATATGGGTGCGGGGTTACGACCAGCCCCAAGCTCGCCGGGAGACGGCGGCCGGTTACTGGCGGAGCGAATCCGACTGGCCCCTGGCCCGGGCCGAGAGCGAGACCCTCTATCTCCAGCCGGGAGGGCGCCTGACGGATGAGGCGCCCGAAGATGGAGGGGGCGGCAGCGTCTCCTACGCGTACGACCCCGCGGTGGGTGTGTCGACGATGGGGTTGATGACCGGGCTCGCCGGAGATACGGGCCTGCCCCTGGACCAGCGCCGGGAAGCGCCCGGGTCGGTGGTGTTCATCGGAGAGCGGCTTGAGGCCGATCTCGAATTGACCGGTTTCCCCCACGCCACGCTGTACGTGTCCTCGACCGCCGAGGTCACCGCCTTCTCGGTCAAGCTGGTAGACGTCCATCCCGATGGGCCGTGGGCGCTGGTATCCAGGGTGATCAAGAACGCCACCCAGCGGAACTCCCGGACCGATCCGGCACCCCTCGTGCCGGGGGAAGTTATCGAGCTGAACATCGAGCTGGAACCCGTTTCCTACGTGTTCGGCGCGGGCCACCGATTGGGGATAATGGTCGCCAGCTCCGATTTCCCACTGGTGTGGCCGCTGCCCGAACATGCGACCAACACCGTCCATATGGACCGCGATCACCCCTCGCGGGTCACCCTGCCGGTGGTGAGCCGGCACGACTCCGGCCTGCCCGCGCCGGACTACCGGCCCGCGCCGCCCCTTCCCGAGGCATCGGGGACCACCGAGCCCTTGCGCTGGGAGCTGGTGGAGAGCCTCTCCGGCACGGGGGTGAGCGTGGTTATCTCATGGGGCAGCGACGCCATCCAAGACAACGGTGCCCGGATCTGCTGGCACGTGGACTTCAGGGCTACCACCGACCGGGCCAAGCCGGCGGAATCGAGCATCGAAGCCGGCTTCCGCTTCGACGTAGACCACGGGGCTTCCACCACCGAGGTCCGGACGACCAGCCGCGTTGCCGGTAACAGTGACGCGTTCCACGGCGTTACGGCGGTCGAGGTTAGAACTGATGGGATGCCCTGTTTCTCGCGCACCTGGCACTGCTCGGTCCCACGGGGATTCCTGTGACCATCGACGTCGCCCACCGCTCGGCGATCGGACGAGACCGCTCGCACGTCCTCCACCCGTAGCCAACTGGCCACCACCGAGGTCGCGCCGGACGACATGTATGTGGGCGCGGCCGGGTGCTACCTGGAGGACGCCCACGGCAACCGGCCCTTCGACGCCAACGCCGGCCTGTGGTGTGTCAACATCGGCTACGGGCGCGAGGAGATGGTGGAAGCCATCCGGGAACAGGCCGGACGGATGAGCTACGGACAGATCTTTGGCCGGGATCGCAGATCTGGCCCCACCGGGTCTCAACAGA